>NZ_JBHVHQ010000654.1:0-4932 GCF_042800135.1 Streptomyces sp. NPDC057654
CGTGGGGGCTTCGCCGTGTCCCGGCGCGCTTCGGGGGTACGAGCGACCGCGCGGGTAGCCTCGTCGCGTACCCGCCCGAGCAGATCAACGAGCAGATCGACGAGCAGTCCGGCAGATCGAGCAGGGGGCCGTTTTGGCAGCAGCGACACTACATACGGGCCGGGTCGAGGTCGCCGACGCGGCACGGGGCGTCGGCGGGCTCGCGGCGGACGACTGGGCGGAGGCCGTCGCGGTCACCACGGGCGGCTCGGCGCTGCTCCCGCGGTCGCCGGAGCAGTGGGCGAGATCCGTCTTCGAGGGCGCCCCCGGCCCGATGCGCTGGTTCCTGGTCACCGGCTGGCGATCGGTGCTCCGCCTGCGGCTCGGCCCGCGCCCCGCCCCCACGCACGTACTCGGCTGGCGGATCGTGACGATGTCGACGGACGTGATCGTCCTGGAGCAGACGTCGGCGCTGATGACGGCCCGCCTCGTGCTGCGCTCCGAGGGCGTCCGGGTGGTGCTGACCACCTTCGTCCGGTACGAGCACGGGGCGGCCCGCGTGCTCTGGCCGTTCGCCGCGCTGACGCACCGGCGGGCCGTCCCCTACCTGCTCAGGCGGGCGGCGGCCCGCCCGGCGGAACCGCGCTGAGGGACGTACGGGCCGGGGCCGGCCGGAACCGCGCTGACGGGACGTACGGGCCGGGAGCCGCCCGTAAGCAGCGCCCGCGGCCCGGACCCCACCCCGCCCTCAGACGATCGTCGGCCCGCCCGGCATGACCGCGGCGAACGTGCCGAGCTCCGCCCGCTCCCGCTGCATCCGCGTCAGCTTCCGCACGAAGAGGATCGCGAGCACGGCCGCCGCGAGGTCCAGCAGGTCGCCCAGCATCACGGTGCCCATGGCCTGCTGGAGCGATTCCGGGGTGTTCGCGCGGTTGTAGAGGGTCTGGCCCACCCTGCCCGCCGCCAGCGCCAGCAGCCACAGAATCCACCACGCGCGCACGGGCGCGCGGGAGACCTCGCGCAGCGAGCCGTCCGGCGTCTGCGGGGCGCTGGCCTGCCAGGTCTCGGCGGCCACGCGGAAGGGCAGCCAGAGGTTGGCGAAGGGGATGAACCAGCCGCCGATGGACCAGCCGCGGCCCAGGGTGCAGACGTCCTGCGTGAAGATCTCGGCGTTCCCCCGGACCCGGTGGAACCAGATGATGAAGACCACGGCGGTGGCGGTCGTGCCCAGCCCCTGGAAACGGCCGGCCGCCGCGTACAGGTCGTCGGCCCGCTTCAACTCGCCTGCACTGGTGGTCAGAACGTTGTCCAGCAGCGAATAGATGTTGAAGTCCGCGTAGAGCGCGAAGAGGTCGCAGGCGGCGACCACGCCGAGCAGCACGGTGACGGCCGTCGCGAGGCCGACGGGCGAGCGGAGAACGGGGCCGCCGGCCGGGTACGGCGCGGGAGCGCCGAGCGGCGGAGCGGCGGGGTGGTGCGACATGACGGAGATCCCCCCAGGGACGAAGAGACCGCCCTCGCGGGGCGGGTTGCAGAGGAGGAACGTACGTCATACTTCATGCAGTATCCAATTATTTGCCTGTCGGCTATGACTCCAGGGCGAATTGGGTGATCCGGTGGTCACGGCCCAGGGCCCGCACGCAGTCGGCCACGAGGACAGGGCGCAACCGGGCGCTCTCGGCGGCCTCTTCGGGCCGGCCGGTCTCGGCCAGAGCGGTCAGGTGGGACTCCCGGCTCCCCAAGGTGTCCGGGTGGTACGGGCCGAGCACGCGGGCCTGGTCCGCGGCCAGCGCCGCGTAGCGGAGCGCCTCGCCGTCGTGCTCGCCGAACTCGCAGTGTTCTGCGGCCTCTTCGTCTCGACATGCGAACGTGTCCGGATGGCCGGCCCCCAGCGCGTCGGCGTGCTCGGCGGCCAACTCGGCCCACAGCCGCAGCAACCGCCGATGGCCGTCCGGCGCGGGCGGCTCGTGCCCGGCGCGGTGGGTGAGCTTGTACGCGCGGCAGACGCACGCGACATGGCGGCGGCGCAGCCGGAGGGTCTCCGGGTGCCGGGGCCCCAACAGCCGGGTCTGCCGCTCCACCAGCGCCGCGAGGACCGCCGGCGCCTCGCTCGCCGCCGTCCCCTCGCACTCATCCTCGTCCAGCCGCTCCATCGCCTGAACGGCCAGTACGGAGATGGTCACTTGGCCGTCCGGCCCCAGGACGCGGAGGCAGTCGGCGGCCAGCGGGTCGACGAGGTCGAGCAGGCGCTCCACGCGGCCGGGGTGCTCATGCGCGTACATGACGAGGTCGCGCCGGGCGGCGAGCGTGTCGGGATGCTCGGCGCCCGAGGCGCGACGCAGCTCGGCGGCGACGGTGGCCAGCCGCTCCGCCTCGCGCCGGTCCAGGGCATCGCGTCGCTCGGTGTCGGCGTCGTGCTCGGCTTCGGACCACTTCAGGGCTTCGAGGTCGAGGACGGGTTCGGAGGCGTCGGGCATGGCTGCGGCCTTCCTCATTTGAGTGACTTCGTTTGAGGCTCCCCGGCTCGACTCTTGATCCAAGACCACACTGCACTATGACAGTTCGCACCATTCCCCCGGTTTGCCCTTATTGCCCTCCCGGCAGGAATCAGCCTCTGTGGAAGGACATGTCCAAGGCCACCGGCAAAGATCCGAGCAATGAGTGGTACTGGTTCTGCTCGCACTGCCAGCAAAAGATCAAGCCGTCCCCGGAGCACAGAATGGTGTATTGACGGGGCACAAGGAAGACCAGTCGACTCCATGCGGTGAAAACAGTTGTCCCGCATCGACGCCCACCTCACCGGCATACCCCGAGATCGCACCCGCACCAGCCACTTCGCAGCACTTCGCCCCGCCGGCCACACGGCCGACAGGGCGAAGCAGGCAGACCCCGGATCAACCAACGGAATCCGCTTGATGAGGTGCGGGACTCCACGGCCCCGTGTGTACGCACCGGCCCCGTGCGCAGGCAACGGCCCCGTGTGTACGCACCAGCGTTACGGCAGCGCCAGCATCCGCTCCAGGGCCAGTTTCGAGAAGGCCGCGACCTCCGGGTCGACCTCGATGCGG
The DNA here is from genome assembly GCF_042800135.1 of Streptomyces sp. NPDC057654. Taxonomy (NCBI): domain Bacteria; kingdom Bacillati; phylum Actinomycetota; class Actinomycetes; order Kitasatosporales; family Streptomycetaceae; genus Streptomyces; species Streptomyces sp. NPDC057654. The sequence goes on from NZ_JBHVHQ010000654.1 coordinate 3,048, forward strand.
TTGACGACCTTGCCGTCGGCGAGCGACTCCAGGGCCCAGACCAGATGCGGCAGATCGATGCGGTTCATCGTCGAGCAGAAGCAGACCGTCTTGTCGAGGAAGACGATCTCTTTGCCCTCGGCCGCGAAGCGGTTGGCGAGCCGCCGCACGAGGTTGAGCTCCGTGCCGATGGCCCACTTCGAACCGGCCGGGGCCGCCTCCAGGGCCTTGATGATGTACTCCGTCGACCCGACGAGGTCCGCCGCCGCCACGACCTCGTGCCGGCACTCGGGGTGCACCAGCACATTGACGCCGGGTATGCGCTCGCGCACGTCGCGCACGGACTCCAGCGAGAACCGGCCGTGCACCGAGCAGTGCCCGCGCCACAGGATCACCTTGGCCGCCCGCAGTTCCTCGGCGGTGAGCCCGCCGCCCGGCTTGTGCGGGTTGTACAGGACGCAGTCGTCGAGCGACAGGCCCAGGTCGCGCACGGCGGTGTTGCGGCCGAGGTGCTGGTCCGGCAGGAAGAGGATCTTCTCGCCCTGCTCGAAGGCCCACCTCAGCGCGCGCTCCGCGTTGGAGGACGTGCAGATCGTGCCGCCGTGCTTGCCGGTGAACGCCTTGATGTCGGCGGAGGAGTTCATGTACGAGACGGGGACGGTCGTCTCCGCCACGCCCGCGTCCGTGAGGACGTCCCAGCACTCGGCGACCTGCTCGGCCGTGGCCATGTCCGCCATCGAGCAGCCCGCGGCCAGGTCGGGCAGGACGACCTGCTGGCCGTCGCCGGTGAGGATGTCGGCGGACTCGGCCATGAAGTGCACGCCGCAGAAGACGATGTACTCGGCGCCGGGCCGGGCGGCGGCGTCCCGCGCGAGCTTGAAGGAGTCCCCGGTGACGTCCGCGAACTCGATGACCTCGTCGCGCTGGTAGTGGTGGCCGAGGACGAAGACCTTGTCCCCGAGCCGGGCCTTGGCCGCGCGGGCGCGCTCCACCAGGTCCGGGTCGGAGGGCGCCGGCAGATCGCCGGGGCACTCCACGCCGCGCTCGCTCCGGGGGTCGGCCTCGCGGCCCAGAAGCAGGAGCGCCAGCGGCGAGGGCTGGACATCCAGGGGTTGGGCGGTGGTCACGACACGCACCCTTTCTCTTTCGCGAAACAGCCTTGTCGTCAATTTGACGCTATCTATCATAACTGCTTCACGTCACTTTGACGATGGGCCTTGTGTCGATGTGACGCACCCCCCTCGGAGCCCGACGCGGGGCGCGCGGGGCATCAGGGCGGCGGCCGTGACGGAGATCGGGGCCCGGCGGCCCGTGCCCGTAAGAGGGGTGGTGTGCGAGCATGAATGGAGAGAAAAGTGCTGGGCCCGGAATGAATCCGGGGTGCCGGAGGTTGCATCCGACGGCAAGCGGTCCGAACAACCCGGGAGAGAACCAGATGAGCGTTCAGGACGAGACCACCGTGAGCGACGGCATCATCCTGTCGGACGCCGCCGCGTCGAAGGTCAAGGCCCTGCTGGAGCAGGAAGGCCGCGAGGACCTCGCGCTGCGCGTCGCCGTCCAGCCCGGCGGCTGCTCCGGCCTGCGCTATCAGCTCTTCTTCGACGAGCGCTCGCTCGACGGCGACGTCGTGAAGGACTTCGACGGCGTGAAGGTGATCACCGACCGGATGAGCGCCCCGTACCTGGGCGGCGCCTCCATCGACTTCGTCGACACCATCGAGAAGCAGGGCTTCACCATCGACAACCCGAACGCCACGGGCTCCTGCGCCTGCGGCGACTCTTTCAACTGAACCGTCCGTCCGGCCGGCACGGCCGATGCGGACGACAGGAGGCGGGGGGGGCCCCCCCCCCCCCCGCGGCCCCCCCCCCCCGCCCGGGCGTAGCCGCCCACCAGCGCCCCATCGAGC
>NZ_JBHVHQ010000655.1:0-4929 GCF_042800135.1 Streptomyces sp. NPDC057654
GGCCGTCGGCTGCGGCGGCGGCTCCGCGGGAGGCGGCGGCAGCAGCAACGACAATCCCGAGCAGCTGACGTACTGGGCCAGCAATCAGGGCGCGACGGTGGAGGAGGACAAGCGGGTGCTGGGCCCGGAGCTCAAGAAATTCCAGCGGCGCACGGGCATCACCGTCAAACTCGAAGTGATCCCCTGGAGCGATCTCCTGAACCGCGTACTCGCCGCCACCATTTCCGGCCAGGGCCCCGACGTCCTCAATATCGGCAACACCTGGTCCGCTTCGCTCCAGGCCGGGGGCGCGCTGCTGCCCTTCGACGACGCGACGTTCCGGGCCATCGGCGGGAAGGACAGATTCGTGCCCTCGGCGCTCGCCGCCACCGGCGCGGCGGGCAAGGACCCGGCGGCCGTACCGCTCTACTCCCTCGCCTACGGCCTCTACTACAACAAGAAGCTCTTCAGACAGGCCGGCATCGACAAACCGCCCGCCACCTGGGACGAATTGGCGGCCGCCGGAAAGAAACTCACCGGCCGCGGCCACTGGGGGCTCGCAATCGAAGGCGCCAGCTACTCCGAGAACTCCCACCACGCCTTCGTACTCGGAAAGCAGCACGGCGCGGACTTCTTCGACGGCGCCGGAAGACCCCGCTTCGATTCGCCGGGCGCGGTGGCGGCCGTGAAACAGTTCGTCGATCTCCTAGCCAAGGACCGCATCGTCGCGCCGGGCAATGCCGAATACGCCACCCAGCGCTGCGTACGGGATTTCGCCGCCGGAAAGGCGGCCATGCTGATGTGGCAGTCCGCGGCCGGCGCCCTGAAAGCCCACAACATGACACCGAAGGATTACGGAGTGGCTCCCGTGCCCGTACGGACCAAGGGCGCAACCGGCGGCAAGGGCGTCAACTCAATGGTCGCCGGCATCAATCTCGCCGTGTTCAAGAACACCGACAACCACGACGGCGCGCTGAAATTCGTGAAGTTCATGACCTCGACCGAGGAGCAGAAGCGGCTCAACAGCAGTTTCGGCGCGCTGCCCCCGGTCAAGGAGGCCCAGCGGGACGAGGCGTTCGCCACGCCCGATCTCACCGTGCTCCGCGAGACGCTGGCCAGGAGCGCCGCGCCGCTGCCCATGGTGCCGGAGGAGAGCCAGTTCGAGACGCTCGTGGGCACGGCGATGAAGGAACTGCTCGCCGACGCCGCCGCCGGGCACGAGGTCGGCACGTCGAGCGTCAAGGAGCGCCTCGCGAAGGCCCAGCAGCAGATGCCCCCGCGGTGAAGGGCCTCAAGAACCGGGCCGGGAGCCGGACCGAGGGTCAGGCTCAGCACCCGGACACAGGCACGAGCACGAGCACGAGCCGGGTCCGAAGCCGCCCCGCCGTCGCGCGGCTGCGCCGCACCGGTCTCCCCTACCTCCTCCTGCTGCCCGCCCTCGCCCTCGAACTCCTCGTCCACCTCGTCCCCATGGCCGTCGGCGTCATCATGGCGTTCAAGGCCCTCACCCAGCAGTATCTGCGCGACTGGACCACCGCCCCCTGGGCCGGCCTCGGCAACTTCCGCATCGCCGTCGACTTCGACGCCCCCGTCGGCGCGGCCCTGCTGCACTCCTTCTGGGTCACCTGCTGCTTCACCGTCCTCGCCGTGGGCCTGGCGTGGCTGTTCGGGACGGCGGCGGCCGTCCTGATGCAGGACCGGTTCCGCGGCCGCGGCCTGCTGCGTACGGCCTTCCTCATCCCGTACGCGCTGCCCGTCTACGCGGCCGTCATCACCTGGTCGTTCATGTTCCAGCGCGATACGGGCCTGGTGAACCACGTGCTGCACGACCAGCTCGGCATCCTGGGCAGCCCGCCGTTCTGGCTGATCGGCGACAACAGCTTCGCGGCGCTGGTGACCGTGTCCGTCTGGCGGTCCTGGCCGTTCGCGTTCCTCATCCTGACGGCCGGGCTCCAGAACATCCCGCGCGAGCTGTACGAGGCCGCCGCCATGGACGGCGCGGGCGTCTGGCAGCAGATCCGCCGGATCACGCTGCCCTCGCTCCGCCCCGTCAATCAGGTCCTGGTCCTCGTGCTGTTCCTGTGGACCTTCAACGACTTCAACACGCCGTACGTGCTCTTCGGCAAGTCCGCCCCCGAACCGGCGGACCTGATCTCCATTCACATCTACCAATCATCGTTCGTCACATGGAACTTCGGCTCCGGCGCGGCCATGTCCGTACTGCTCCTGCTGTTCCTCCTCGTGGTGACGGTCGGTTACCTGCTGGCGACCGCGCGCGGCAGAAAGGAATCCGATGGGTGACACCGTGCAGTATCAGTCGCGGAGCGCCGTGCGGCAGCGTCTCTCCCCCGATACCGTCCGCGACGCGGCCCGGCGCCGTTCCCCCAACGCCCCGCCCCGCTCCTTCCTTTGGACCCGGCGGATCGTGCTCACCCTGCTGGCCGTCTTCGCGCTCACTCCCGTCTATGTGATGCTGAGCAGCTCGCTCAAGCCGCTCAAGGACGTTCAAGGCGCGTTCAGTTGGATTCCGAGCACGCTCACCCCGCGCCCGTACGCCGACATTTGGCACACCGTCCCGCTCGCCCGCTACTTCTTCAACTCCCTTGTCGTAGCGGTGTCTTCCACGCTCTGCGCGGTGGTGGTCGCGGTTTTCGCCGCCTACGCGATAAGCCGTTACCGTTTCGCGGGCCGCCGCTTCTTCTCCGTCACGGTGCTCTCCACCCAGATGTTCCCGGGCATCCTCTTCCTGCTGCCGCTCTTCCTCATCTTCGTCGGCATCGGCAACACCACGGGGATCGCGCTGTACGGGTCGCGCGGCGGGCTCGTCCTGACCTATCTGACCTTCTCGCTGCCCTTCGCCATCTGGATGCTCATCGGGTACTTCGACTCGATTCCCCGCGATCTCGACGAGGCGGCGCTGGTCGACGGCTGCGGGCCGCTCGGCGCGCTGCTGCGCGTCGTGGTGCCGGCGGCGGTGCCCGGCATCGTCGCCGTCTGCGTGTACGCGTTCATGACGGCCTGGGGCGAGGTCCTCTTCGCCTCGGTCATGACGAACGACACCACCCGCACGCTCGCCGTCGGGCTCCAGGGCTACGCGACCCAGACGGACGTCTACTGGAACCAGGTGATGGCCGCCTCACTGGTCGTCAGCGTGCCGGTGGTCGCCGGTTTTCTGCTCCTTCAGCGCTACCTCGTGACCGGCCTCACCGCCGGAGCCATCAAATGAGCCACTGAATGCGTGTGATTTCATGGGTAGTTGACGAGATTCGCCACACTGCGCGACGAATTCGAGGGCCCGCCCTTGTCGTTGATGATGTGGTGGATCGTTCCCGTGCCGCCCAGCGAGACCGTCACCATGTCGTGGAATCTGACGCCCGGCGCCTTCGGGGCCTCGAAGGCGTGCTCCGCGGCGACGGCGGGGTTCACGTTGAAGAAGCAGTAACTGCCCAGCCCCCACGCCTCGTGACGGGTGACGGAGCCGGCCACCTTGTAGGCGGCATAGCCCTTGGTGTTGCCGTCGGTGTCGCCGTGGGTCCACGCCGCCTGGTTCGGCGGGTCGTACGGCATCTCGTTCTGAAAGAAATACGTGCGTCCGCCGTCGCCGTTCCAGACGACCTGGTGCTTCTGGTAGTGCTCGACGAACAGCCCGTACATGGTGACGTCGGCGCCGTTCACGATGAGGCCGTTCGCGGCGGTGTTGGTGGTCCAGCCGACGCCGTCGCCGTGGTCGGCTCGCCACAGCCACAGGTGGTCGCCGATGACGTCGGAGCTGTTGACGACCAGGCTCTTGGCCGCCCGGCCGGCGCCCGCGCCGCCAATCCGGAAGAACACGTCGTGCAGCGAGGTCGGGTTCGCGGTGTGGCGTGCGGCGGAGCCGGGCGGTCCGACCTCCATGAGAACGGGCGACTCGGCCGGGCCCGCGTCGACGAGCAGGCCCGCGATCTTCACCCCGTCGACGTCGCCGACGGACATCGCGGTCACGCCACGGTCGGGCACGAGGGTCGCCAGGCCCAGCCCCAGCACCACGGTGTCGGGCCGGGTGACCTTGAGCGTCCGGTCGAGGTGGTAGACGCCGGGCGTGATCAGCAGGTCCTTGCCCTGCGCGAGCGCCGCGTCCATCTCGGCGGCGGTGGCGCCCGGCTTGACGATGTGGAACCGGCTCAGCGGCAGCGACGCGCCCGCCTGCGCCCTCCCGCCCGCCCAGGTGGTGCCCTGGGTGTTCGTGCGCGGCGCGGGCACGAACACCTGATAGGCGCCGGCCTTGTCCACGTAGAGGAAGGGCTTCTCACGGACGGCGGGGGTGCGGTCGACCCTGGTGTACGCGGGGTGGGGGAAGTCGCCGGCGGGCGCGTTCTTCGCTCCGACGAAGACCATGTTCCAGTTGGCGCCCGTCCAGTTCCCCCATTCGGTGTTGCGGGAGATCCACTGCTGCTGGGTGCCGGGCAGCACCTTCCCGTCGATCTTGGAGTCGGCCATGAACCCGCCGCTCGCCCACCCGCCGTCGTCCAGCCGCAGGTCGCCGCGGACGTGCATACGGCGGTACGGGGCGGCCTGCGACACGGCCCAGCGGTCGGCGCCCGAGGCGGGAGTGACGGAGAGGTTCTCGGCGCCGCGCCAGAAGTTCTGGGTGGCGTTGCCCTGGAACCAGTCGGCCTCCGCGTGCACCGCGCCCCTGATCGTGACGTCGTCGGGCGACAGGCCGAGCCCCGCGACCTGGGTGTAGAAGCCGACGTCGGCGTCCACGTCGTACGAGCCGGGCTTGAACAGCAGCGCCTGCCGCGCGCCGCCGAACTGGCTGCTCTCCTGCCGCGCGAAGACGCTGTCGAGCTTGGCCTGCACGGCCGCCCGCGGCATCGAGGGGTCGAAGACGCTCACATTCGGGCCGAGGTCGGGGGTGCCGGGAGGCTGTGGGGCGGCAGGGGGCGCGGGGGCGGATGTGGCCGCCATGGG
>NZ_JBHVHQ010000656.1:0-4929 GCF_042800135.1 Streptomyces sp. NPDC057654
GCCTTCTCCACCCTCGGCGTGCCGGGCACGCCCGTACGCGACACGCTGCGGCTCGCCGTCGAGCACGGCTACGACGGCGTCGAGCTGCGCGCCCACCCCGAAGAGGCCGTGCACCCGGGCATCGGGGCGGCCGAACGGGCGGCGGTGGCCGAGGAGTTCGCGGCGGCGGGCGTGTCGGTCCTGACCGTCGCCGGGTACGCGCGGGTCGCCGCCCCCGGCGACGACGAACCCGTCCTCGCGGAGCTGTCCGAACTGACGCGGCTGGCGGCGGACTTGGGCGCTTCCTATGTGCGGGTCTTCCCGGGCGGCGGGGACGAGCAGTCCCCGGAGGAGGCGGACGCGACGGCCGCCCGGCGGCTGGGCTCAGCCGCCCCGGAGGCCGCCGACCGGGGCGTGCACATCCTCCTGGAGACGCATGACTCGCACCCCCGCGGCGCGGACGCCGCCCGGGTGCTCGGCCCGGTCGGCCACAAGAACGTCGGCGCGCTCTGGGACGTCATGCACCCCTGGCTGGCCGGGGAGAGCCCGACGGCGACCTTCCCCGCGCTCTCCCCGCACCTCGGATACGTACAGGTCAAGGACATCGCCTCTGCGGAGGACACCACTCCGCTGGCGCTCGGCGCGGGGGTGCTGCCGCTGGCCCAGGTCGTCGGCCTGCTCGGGGCCGAGGGCTGGGACGGGTGGCTGTGCTGGGAGTACGAGAAGCGCTGGTACCCGGGAGCGGAGCCTCTTCAGGGGCTGCTCGGGGCGGGCCGGGAGCACCTCCAACGGCTGGTCGAAGCGGCTCCTGACAGCACCCGGTAACGCCTCTGCCCCTGCTGACCAGCACGTTTAATCAGTCGGTTGAACCGTATGATTAAGGCTCGGCGAGAGGCGGGGGCGCATGACGACGGACACGAAGGACCGGTTGATCGAGGCGGCGACGGCCGTGCTCAAGACGCACGGCTACGCCGGCGCCAGCGCCCGTACGATCGCGAAGGCGGCCGGCGCCAATTCCGCGCTGGTCTTCTACCACTTCGGCGGCGTCGACCAGCTGCTGCTCGCCGCCCTCGACCGGTCGTCCGCCGAACGGATGGCCCTGCACTCCGCGACCGTCGCCCCGATCCGCACCGTCGAGGAGCTGGCCGACGCCGCCACCCGCATCTACCGCGACGATCTCGAAGGCGGCCATGTCGCCGTCTTCTGCGAGCTGGTCGCCGCCGCCGTGGCCAAACCGGAGCTGCGCGGCCCGGTCAGCGAGCGGGCGCAGCCGTGGCTCGTGTTCGTCGAGGAGACCCTGGAGCGGGTCATCGGCGGCACGCCGCTGGCCCGGCTGACGCCGCCGCGGGAGCTGGCGAACGCCGCCATCGCCTTCTATCTCGGGGTGAACCTCTTCACCGTGCTGGACGCCGACCGGTCGCGTACCGAGTCGGTGTTCGCGTTGGTGCGGCGGCTGGCCCCGCGCGCCAAATTGCTGACGATGCGACTGCCCAAACGGCGTAACGCGGCACGGCGCGGCGCTGACTGACGCCGACCCAGCGCGCACGATGGGCCCATGCGCCACGGTGGTTACCGCTCCAGCCGACGTTTCCGGGTTCATGCGCCCGGCGCGGAACCGCGCCGCGACGCCGTTCGTCCAAGGGGCGTGCTGTTGGTGAGTCTCCGCAGAGCGGTGTCGGCCTCGCTGCTGGCTGCGTTGCTGACCTCCCTCTCCGCCGCCTGCGGCCAGCAGCACACCGCCGCCGGCGCGCCCCCCTCCACTAGCGCCGGTGGCGGTTCGCCCTCAGGGACCTCAGCTTCCTCGGCGGCTCCGAGGGCTCCGACAGCCCCGCCGTCCCCCGCATCCCCCGCGCCCCCGGGAGCCACGGCCTCCCGCGACGACGGCCGCTCGCCCGCGGGCCGCATCGACACTGGCCTCGCCTACTTCGCGAGCGCCCCCGGCGCGGCCCCCGATCTGCACGCCGTCCTCCGCGACCGGGCGGACCTGGACGCCTTCGCCGCCCGGTTCGGCCGGCGCGGCCAGGACATCCGCACCGCGGCGACGGACACGGACTTCTCCCGGACCGCTCTCGTGGGCTGGTCCCGGACGACGGGCTGCGATCACTGGCCGTCGGCGTCGCTGGTCCGTTACGGCCGCACGCTGGCGCTGCGGGTGCCCCCGCACGCGAAGCCGCCGCCCGAGTGCCTGGCGGCGTTCCAGGTGGTGGCGGTCTTCGAAGTGCCCAAAGATCGGATCATGTGGCAACCCCGTTTCGCCGACAAGTGACCGCAACGCACCAGCTCCACCACGATCCGCCCTTCTCCGACCACTTGAGGAAACCCAGGGCGACGCCCGCGGCCCACCACGGCGACGGCGCGCGCCACTCGGCCTCCGGAAGGAGCACATATGCACCACACCACCTCACGCCGCGCGCTGCTCACCGCCTCCGCGACCACCGCCCTCACCGCCCTGGCCCTCGGCGCACCGGGCCTCGAAGGGGCCCGAGCCGCCGAGAGCACCAAAGGAGAAGCACAACGCATCAGACGCGACCGCGTGGACGCGCTCCTCTCGCGGATGACCCTGCCGGAGAAGGTCGGCCAGCTCTTCGTCATGCGGATCTACGGCGCCTCGGCGACCGACCCCGCGCCCGCCGACGCCGCCGCCAACCGCAAGGAGATCGGCGTCTCCAACGCCGTCGAGCTGATCGCCAAGTACCACGTCGGCGGAATCATCTACTTCGCCTGGGCGCACAACACCCACGACCCGCGCCAGATCGCCGCCCTCTCCAACGGCATCCAGCGGGCGGCCCTGGCCCAGCGCACCCGCATCCCGCTGCTCATCTCCACCGACCAGGAGCACGGCGCCGTCGCCCGCATCGGGGCCCCGGCCACTATGCTGCCCGGCGCCATGGCGCTCGGCGCGGACGGCTCGCGTACGGACGCCCGTAACGCCGCCCGGATCTCCGGGGCCGAGCTGGCCGCGATGGGCATCCGGCAGGACTACGCGCCGGACGCCGACGTCAATGTCGCCCCGGCCAACCCGGTCATCGGCGTACGGTCCTTCGGCAGCTCCCCGCAGGCCGTCGCGGGCCTGGTCGCGGCGCAGGTCCGGGGCTTCCGGTCGGCCGGGGTCGCCGCCACGGTCAAGCACTTCCCGGGCCACGGGGACACCGGCACCGACAGCCATGTGGACCTGCCCGTCATCACCCATTCGAAGGCCGAGTGGGAACGGCTGGACGCGCCGCCGTTCAAGGCCGCGATCGCCGCCGGCGTCGACTCGGTCATGACGGCGCACATCGTCTTCCCCGCCTTCGACCCCAGCGGCGACCCGGCGACCCTCTCCCGTCCCCTCCTCACCGGCCTGCTGCGCGAGCGCCTCGGCTTCGACGGCGTCGTGATCACCGACTCGCTCGCCATGGAGGGGGTTCGGAAGAAGTACGGCGACGCGCGGGTGGCGGTCCTCGCGCTCAAGGCGGGCGTGGACCAGCTGCTCAACCCGCCGGACCTCAAGGTCGCCTGGAACGCCGTGCTCGCCGCCGTGCGCGGGGGCGAGATCAGCGAGGCGCGACTGGACGCCTCCGTTCGTCGCGTTCTGGAACTCAAACTGCGCAGGGGGCTGTTCAAGGACCCGTACGCCCGCCGCCACGACGTGGACCGCGCCGTCGGCATCCGCTCCCACCTGGCCGAAGCCGACCGGATCGCGGACCGCACGACCACCCTGCTCGTCAACAAGGACAAGCTGCTGCCACTCTCCCGGAGACGACAGAATTCCCTTCTCGTCGTCGGCGTCGACCCGGAGTCCCCGTCCGGCACCGGCGGCCCGCCCACCGCCGTCCTCGCCAAGGCCCTGCGCGAGCTCGGATTCACGGCCACCGCGCTGTCCACGGGCACCGGCGCCGCGCCCGACCCGAGCCGGGCGCGGATCGACGCGGCGGTCGCGGCGGCCCGCGACAAGGACGCGGTGATCGTGGCCACGTACAACGTCACGGCCGCGTCGTCCCAGCGTGCGCTGGTGTCGGCGCTGGCCGCCACGGGCCGGCCGGTCGTCCAGGTCGCCATCCGCAACCCCTATGACATCGCGCGGCTGAGCGGCGTCGGCGCGGCGCTGGCCGCCTTCGGCTGGAGCGATGTGGAGGTACGGGCCGCCGCCCGCGTCATCGCCGGGAGGACCCGCCCGTCCGGCAGGCTCCCGGTGTCCGTGCCCCGCGCGGACGATCCGGACCGCGTCCTCTACCCGATCGGGCACGGCCTGCGGTACTGACCCGGTCGTACGGACCGTACGCCACGGCCCTCCCGCGCCCCGCCCGCGGGGCGCAAAGCTCCCGGCACGCCTGGCGTGCGCCCGCCCGGCGGGCCACGCTGGCTGCGTACATGTCGGGGGATGGGGGGACATCATGGGCCATCGCGCGCCGCCGTACGCGGTGCTGGCGCTGCTGCTGCCGCTGGCCGCCGGGCTATTGACGGCTTGTCAGCAAAAGGCAGGAGGCTCCGGGGCGGAGGCCGGCTCCGCCTCCGCGCCGCGCCCCTCGGGCTACGGGGCGTTCTTCCTGGCCCGCGGCGAGTGCAGCACGGGCGGGCGTACGTCCTTCACGGAGGTCGCGTGCACCAGCGAGCGGGCGACGGCGCGCGTCATCGGGCGGTACAACGGCCCCCGCGCGAGCGGGCCGCGCTGCCCCGACGCCACGGACTTCGTCCTCCATATCAACGCGCTGAACAGGGGGAATTCGGAGGAGCGGAGCGTTCCGGAGGGCTACGCCTGCATGCGCAACCTCCAGCCGCCGCACCCGGGCGACCCCGGCATGGGCGGCGGACCGCTGACCGTCGCCGGGGATTGCGTCTACACCGAGCGGCGCGGCCTCGTGAAGGAGACGGCCTGCGACAGGTCGGGGGCGCGGGCCCCCGAGTACCGGGTGACGCGCACGGTCCGCGCCCGCGCCGCGTGCCCGCCGTCCACCGCGCTGTACGTACGGG
>NZ_JBHVHQ010000657.1:0-4923 GCF_042800135.1 Streptomyces sp. NPDC057654
GGGTACGGGCCCGCCCGCCGGTCACCAGGCGAACGCCTCCGGGGACGGGCCGGGGCCCGGGAAGATCTCGTCCAGCGCGGACAGCAGCTCCGGCGACAGCTCCAGCTCGACGGCGCGCAGCGCGGACGCGAGCTGGCCGGTGGTGCGCGGGCCGACGATCGGGCCGGTCACGCCGGGCCGGGTCAGCAGCCAGGCCAGCGCCACCTCGCCGGGCTCCAGACCGTGCTTGGCCAGCAGGTCCTCGTACGCCTGGATCTGCTCGCGCACGGCCTTGTCCTGGAGGGCGTCGTGCGCCCGCCCGCCGGACGAGCGGCCGGTGCCGCCGTCGCGCTCCTTGCGGAGCGCGCCGCCGAGCAGCCCGCCGTGCAGCGGGGACCAGGGGATGACGCCGAGCCCGTACGCCTGCGAGGCCGGGATGACCTCCATCTCGGCGCGGCGCTCGGCGAGGTTGTACAGGCACTGCTCGCTGACCAGCCCGTACGAGCTCCGGCGGCGGGCCGCCTCGTTGGCCTGCGCGATGTGCCAGCCCGCGTGGTTGCTGGAGCCCGCGTAGAGGATCTTGCCCTGCTGTACGAGGACGTCGACGGCCTGCCAGATCTCGTCCCAGGGGGTGTCCCGGTCGACGTGGTGGAACTGGTAGAGGTCGATGTAGTCCGTTCCGAGCCGCTTGAGGCTGGCCTCGACCGAGCGGCGGATGTTGACGGCGGACAGCTTGTCGTGGTTGGGATAGGCGGGGCCGTCGTCGAGTGACATGTTCGCGTAGACCTTGGTGGCGAGGACGGTCTTGTCCCGCCGGTCGCCGCCCTTCGCGAACCAGCTGCCGACGATCTCCTCCGTACGGCCCTTGTTGGCGCCCCAGCCATAGGCGTTGGCCGTGTCGAAGAAGTTGACGCCCGCGCCGAGAGCGGCGTCCATGATGGTGTGGCTCTCGGCCTCGTTCGTCTGGGGGCCGAAGTTCATCGTCCCGAGGACGAGGCGGCTGACTTTGAGTCCGGTGCGTCCGAGCTGCGTGTACTCCATGGGGCCATAGCCAACGCCTTCAAGCGCACTCGAATCAAGACAGCGGCGCTATGGCGGGTGTGGTGTCCCGGCCGTTCCGCCGCCGCGCGGTCAAGGCGCGGGCGGGCACTCCTGACTGCCCGGCCGTGCACCGCGGGCCTCTCCGTTGCGCACTTCCGCGCACTCCGGAGCGCGAGCTTCCGAAACACCCGCCGCTCGGTGAACTTCCGGCGCGGCGCGCGCATCCAACTCCGTGAACGACGCACGGAACAGGCGGCTTTCGGTCGCGGCTCCTTCTCCGGTCCCAAACTCCGGGAGAACCGCGCGCGGGAAGCCGCCAAGACAACCGATGACCACCAATGGAGGAATTCATGAAGTCATGGCGTACTCGTGTCGCTCTCGGTCTCGCCGTCGGCGCCGCGGTGATCACCGTTCCGCTGACCGCCTCGTCCGCCTTCGCGGCCGGCCCCCCGGCCGGTGACGGCTGGCAGCCGGTCGGCGGCGAGTCGTACGACTCCTGGCAGGCCTGCTACGACCAGATGCAGCAGGACCTGCCGCTGAGCCCCCAGTACCACGAGGCCACTTGCGTCAGCGACCCGCAGCCGGGCCTGCCCAACTTCTACTCGGAGTGGATGCGCTGAGCTCGTCCCTCATGAGCCCGCCTTCAAGAGCCCGTCCTTCATGAGCCCGTCCTTCATGGGTGGGTGACCGACGGGGCTCCCGTGCCGGTGCGGTGTGTCCTACGCGCGGTACGGGAGCCTTGCCGGTTGCCGTCAGTTCTCCCGCCTCGGCGGAGGGTAGGAGACGAAGCCGCCGGGGATTTCGTTGCCCTGCGCGTCCCAGGACTGCGTCGAGCCGTAGCCGGACGCGTCCGGCCTGCCTGGTACGGGGTCCATCCGGATGCCCATTCCGGTCGGCGCGTACCACGTCCGGTTCGAGCCGGCGCTGTGCATGTCGTGCGCCATATCCGCGGCCGCGGTGGCCATCGGGTGGCCGGACGTACAGGACATGAGCAGCCCGTCCTGACCCGGGGTGTTACGGACCGCCTCCCGGTACCCGGGATGGTTGCGCAGAATGCGGCTGAACGTCCTCCCGTCGACCTTGACCGCCTTGACGGCGTTCGGGGCCACTTCCACCGGAATGCTGAAGAACTCATTGGACGCGTGAGCATGGATATACAGTGGGCGGTTGCTCCACGGCGCCTGCGAGGGCGGTCCCGGATTGAAGACCGGAGCTTGGGGCGTGCCTTGCATGTTTACGCTGTAGACCTCCAGGTCCGAGGTCCGCTGGGGTTTCTTCGCCCATGAGGTGACCTGGTCGGTGTCGCCAGGCCGGGTCGGGAAGGAGATTCCGACCAAGACGTCCGCGACGTCCCGCAACGCCTTCGCCCGCACATGCTGAAAATCAAATCTGTAGTAATTGCCCGCCTGGTCCAGGCCGTCCAAGGGGCCGCCCTGTCCGAGTACCTGGGTGCGCCCGCCCTGCTCCATCCGCTGGACCGGCGGAACGGCCCCGTTGCGCCGGCCCCCGTCTCGCCGCTCCCCGCTGTCGCGCAGCATCTGGACCATCGCGGCGTTCCCCGCGGTCCCCTGTACTCCGCGGGTCGCCGCCATCGTCGCGGCGGACGTCCGGCCGCTCTCCTGCCGGTTCATGGCGCGCTGCGCGGCGGCCATGGCCGTGTTCGTTAACGGTCCGGCCTCCCCGGTTCGCGAACGCGCCGACGTCCGACTGGGTGCGGGTGTCTCCGACTTGTCTCTCGCACGCAATCCGCTACTCCTTCGCATGTCATGTACGTCATGTCAACGGGTGTTCCTCTAGCACTCTAAGGGGGGCTTTGAGAGGGGAGTTCGGCCAGCCGCACCGCCTGCCGAGGTGTTCGGCGCGGGTACGCGCGGTACTTCGCGCGGTACTTCGCGTGAGGCGTCTCGTAAGGGGTCTATGGGGCACCGCTCTTTGCCCGAGGCGCTGCCCGGCAGGCCCTGGCGTCGCTGTGCTGTGAGTGAATGGATAGGACGAGGTATAACCTCACCCATCCACATGGAGGCGAACCATATGCGGTCGCAGTCGGAACAGACCGACGCGGGTACTCGGAGCGCGGCACGGCGCCCCCGCGACCAGAGCGCGTCCGCTCTCCCTCCGCTGACCGCGGCCGAGGTCACGTCGATCCAGCGGCTGGCTGCTTCTGGGCCCGCCATGGCCGTAGCCCGCGCGTCCGATCAGGAACAGCACGTGCACGGTGCCGGCTGCGGCCACGGCGGGCCGGAGAGCGGCGAGGCCACCGCGCCGGGCGATCTGCTGAAATCGGCGATGTCCTCCCCGAGCCGGCCTTTGGGAGGGTCGCTGCGTTCGGAGGCGGATTCGTTCTACCAGAACGACTTCTCCGCTGCCCGTATCCACGACAACGACGTCGCGCAGCGCGCGACCGAGGCCATGGGCGCACAGGCCATGACGGTGGGGTCCCATGTATTCCTGGGGCCCGGGGCCGCCGGTAACAAGGAAGTCATGGGCCATGAACTCGGGCACGTCGACAAGAACTTGCGCGGAGTCCGGGAAACGGGGAACGACAACGGCTCCGGCGTGAACGTGACCGACCCCCAGCAGAGTTCCGAGCGGACGGCGGAGGCGGACGGCGCCGCATTCGCCGCGGGCGCGGAAACGGCGCCGTCGGTGCAGCGCTCGGTGGACGAGGGCGCGGTGACGCGGATGCGCTCATTGCAGGGGGCGGCGGGGAACAGGGCTGTGGCGCGGATGCTCAGTTCCTGAGTAGCTGCTGAGAGGAGTAGGTCGGCGGGGGCGCCGTTGGCTGCTGCCGCGATGGGGTGAGGGTCGGTTCTTCGGGTGCGGGTGCGTACCCCCCCCGGCAGCAGACAGCGAACCCGCCCGTTAGCCGAGCGGAGGGAACTACCCGCCCCGTTGGTCCGCACCCGTACCCGTATCCGTGCCCGGCCCGGGGGCCGAATGGCGGCGGCTGTCGAGGTCGCGGCGGTAGCGGGCGGAGCCGCTCGGATCCGAGGTCGGGCCGGAGTCCGAATCGGACCTCGGGTCGGACCTCGGGTCGGCTCTCGGATCAGATCCCGGGTCTGAGCTGGGGGAGTTGCTGGGCGCGGGGGTCGTGGGGGCCCGGCGGCCGGTGCTCGGCCGGGGGGCTTCGCTCGGCGGTGGCGGGGGAGTGGGGGAGGCGGCCGGTCCGTACGCGGGCGGCGTCTGGTGGGGACGCAGCGGGCTGCCGGGCAGCAGCAGGTACAGGGAGACGGACGCCGCGACCGCGCCGACGGCGGCGAGTGCGGTCCGCCGCACCCGGCGCGTACCCCAGGCGCGGCCCGCGGGCGGCGGCGCGGGCGCCAGGTCGTGCGGGGTGATCTGCGCGGCGCGGGCTTCGAGGGCGGCGCGCAGCCGTTCCTCGGTCTCGGCGTGACGGTCGGCCGCCGCGCCGGGGTGGCGTGGGCTCAACGGTCCGCCTCCAGCAGTCTCTTCTCCAAAGCGTCCAGCGCGCGGCTCGCGGTGGACTTCACGGTGCCGCGGGAGAGCCCGAGGGTCTCCGCGATCTGCGCCTCGGACAGTTCCGACCAGTAGCGCAGCACCAGCACCTCACGCTGACGCTCCGTCAGTTCAGCCAGTGCGTCCAGCACCTCGCGGTGCTCCTCGGCGAGCAGCAGCCGCTCGTCCACCGGCGGCCCGTACCCCTCGTGCGGCGGCGTGTACGCGCGCGCCGTCCGCCGTCGGCGCAGTACGGAGCGGGCGGCGTTGACCACCGCCGTGTGCAGATACGCCGACGCGTCCTGAAGATCGTCCAGCGACGACCCGTGCCGACGGCACACCGCCGTGAACGCGTCCTGCACCACATCCTCCGCCGTATGCCGGTCGTCCACCAGGAACACCGCCAGCCGCACCATCTCCAGCCGCCGCGCGTGGTAGAGGTCGGCC
>NZ_JBHVHQ010000658.1:0-4895 GCF_042800135.1 Streptomyces sp. NPDC057654
GCGTGGCCCGGTCGTGCTCGGTCGCCATCGCTGGGTCCTCCTGGGTTGTCGCGCACCGGGGACATATGTCCCGCCACCGGGGACATCCGTCCCTCCGCCTCCAACGCGCGAGGCGGCCCCCGAGTGCCCCGCCGCTGTCGGTGGGCCGTCGTAGACTTCGTAGCCGTCTCCTCAAGCCGTCGCCGACCGTTCGCCGGAGGTCCTCCACCGTGTCCAAGCAGCCCTTCACGCACCTGCACGTGCACACCCAGTACTCGCTGCTGGACGGCGCCGCGCGGCTGAAGGACATGTTCAACGCGTGCAACGAGATGGGCATGACGCATATCGCCATGTCCGATCACGGCAACCTGCACGGGGCGTACGACTTCTTCCACTCCGCCCAGAAGGCGGGGGTGACGCCGATCATCGGGATCGAGGCGTATGTGGCGCCGGAGTCGCGGCGCAACAAGCGCAAGGTGCAGTGGGGCCAGCCGCATCAGAAGCGCGATGACGTGTCCGGTTCGGGTGGTTATACGCATAAGACGATCTGGGCGGCCAACAGCACCGGGCTGCACAACCTCTTCAAGCTGTCCTCGGACGCGTACGCGGAGGGCTGGCTCCAGAAGTGGCCCCGGATGGACAAGGAGACGATCGCCCAGTGGTCGGAGGGGCTCATCGCCTCCACCGGCTGCCCCTCCGGCGAGCTCCAGACCAGGCTGCGGCTCGGCCAGTACGAGGAGGCGCGCAAGGCGGCCGGCGAGTACCAGGACATCTTCGGCAAGGACCGGTATTTCCTGGAGCTGATGGACCACGGCATCGACATCGAGCACCGGGTCCGCGAGGACCTGCTCAAGATCGGCAAAGAGGTCGGCATCCCGCCGCTGGTCACCAACGACTCGCACTACACGTACGCGCACGAGTCCACCGCCCACGACGCGCTGCTGTGCATCCAGACCGGCAAGAACCTCTCCGACCCGGACCGCTTCCGCTTCGACGGCACCGGCTACTACCTGAAGTCCACGGACGAGATGTACGCCATCGACTCCTCGGACGCCTGGCAGGAGGGGTGCCGCAACACCTTCCTGGTCGCCCAGCAGATCGACACGGCCGGCATGTTCGAGAAGCGCGACCTCATGCCGAAGTTCGAGATCCCCGAGGGGTTCACGGAGGTCACCTGGTTCCAGGAGGAGGTCCGGGTCGGCATGGGCCGCCGCTACCCGGGAGGCGTCCCCGACGACCGCCAGAAGCAGGCGGAGTACGAGATGGACGTCATCATCCAGATGGGGTTCCCCGGCTACTTCCTCGTCGTCGCCGACTTCATCATGTGGGCGAAGAACAACGGCATCGCGGTGGGACCGGGCCGCGGCTCCGCGGCCGGTTCGATCGTCGCGTACGCCATGGGCATCACCGACCTCGACCCGATCACGCACGGGCTGATCTTCGAGCGGTTCCTCAACCCCGAGCGCGTCTCCATGCCCGATGTCGACATCGACTTCGACGAGCGTCGGCGCGTCGAGGTGATCCGGTATGTGACCGAGAAATACGGCGCGGACAAGGTCGCCATGATCGGCACGTACGGAAAGATCAAGGCGAAGAACGCGATCAAGGACTCCGCGCGCGTGCTCGGATATCCGTACGCGATGGGCGACCGGCTCACCAAGGCCATGCCCGCCGACGTCCTCGGCAAGGGCATCGACCTCAGCGGCATCACCGACCCCAAGCACCCCCGCTACAGCGAGGCGGGCGAGATCCGGGGGATGTACGAGAGCGAACCGGACGTCAAGAAGGTCATCGACACCGCGAAGGGCGTCGAGGGCCTGGTCCGGCAGATGGGCGTGCACGCGGCCGGCGTGATCATGTCCAGCGAGCCGATCGTCGACCACGCCCCGCTCTGGACGCGGCACACCGACGGCGTGACGATCACGCAGTGGGACTACCCCCAGTGCGAGTCGCTCGGCCTGCTCAAGATGGACTTCCTGGGCCTGCGCAACCTCACGATCATGGACGACGCCGTCAAGATGGTGAAGGCCAACAAGGGCATCGACCTGGAGATGCTCGACCTCCCGCTGGACGACCCCAAGACCTTCGAGCTGCTCTGCCGCGGTGACACGCTCGGCGTCTTCCAGTTCGACGGCGGCCCGATGCGCTCGCTGCTCCGCCAGATGCAGCCCGACAACTTCGAGGACATTTCCGCCGTCTCGGCCCTCTACCGGCCGGGTCCGATGGGCATGAACTCGCACATCAACTACGCGGAGCGCAAGAACGGCCGCCAGGAGATCACTCCGATCCACAAGGAGCTCGAAGAGCCCCTGAAGGAGACCCTGGGTCTGACCTACGGCCTCATCGTGTACCAGGAGCAGGTGCAGAAGGCCGCGCAGATCATCGCCGGGTACTCGCTCGGCGAGGCCGACATCCTGCGCCGCGTGATGGGCAAGAAGAAGCCGGAGGAACTGGAGAAGAACTTCGTCCTCTTCCAGGCGGGCGCGAAGGAGAAGGGCTTCTCCGACGCCGCGATCCAGGCGCTGTGGGACGTCCTGGTGCCGTTCGCCGGGTACGCCTTCAACAAGGCCCACTCCTCCGCGTACGGCCTGGTCACCTACTGGACCGCCTACCTCAAGGCGAACTACCCCGCCGAGTACATGGCGGCGCTGCTCACCTCGGTCAAGGACGACAAGGACAAGTCGGCCGTCTATCTGAACGAGTGCCGCCGCATGGGCATCAAGGTGCTCCCGCCGAACGTCAACGAGTCCGTGCACAACTTCGCCGCCCAGGGCGACGACGTGATCCTCTTCGGCCTGGAGGCGGTCCGCAACGTCGGCACCAACGTGGTCGAGTCGATCATCCGGTCCCGCAAGGCCAAGGGGAAGTACGTTTCCTTCCCCGACTATCTGGACAAGGTCGAGGCCGCCGCCTGCAACAAGCGCACCACCGAGTCGCTGATCAAGGCCGGCGCCTTCGACACCATGGGCCACACCCGCAAGGGCCTCACCGCGCACTACGAGCCCATGATCGACAACGTGGTCCAGGTCAAGCGCAAGGAGGCCGAGGGGCAGTTCGACCTCTTCGGCGGCATGGGCGACGACGCGGCCGACGAGGGGCCGGGCTTCGGGCTCGACGTGGAGTTCTCCGACATCGAGTGGGAGAAGACCTATCTGCTCGCGCAGGAGCGCGAGATGCTCGGCCTGTACGTCTCCGACCACCCGCTCTTCGGCCTGGAGCACGTCCTGTCGGACAAGGCGGACGCGGGCATCGGGCAGCTCACCGGCGGCGACTACTCCGACGGCTCGATCGTCACCATCGGCGGCATCATCTCCGGCCTCCAGCGCAAGATGACCAAGCAGGGCAACGCCTGGGCGATCGCCACGGTCGAGGACCTCGCGGGCTCCATCGAGTGCATGTTCTTCCCGGCGACGTACCAGCTCGTCTCCACGCAGCTCGTCGAGGACACCGTGGTCTTCGTCAAGGGCCGCCTCGACAAGCGCGAGGACATCCCGCGCCTGGTCGCCATGGAGATGATGGTCCCCGACCTGTCGAACGCCGGGACCAACGCGCCCGTGCTGATCACCATCCCCACGGTGAAGGTCACCCCGCCGCTGGTGGAGAAGCTCGGCCAGGTGCTCAGCCACCACCGCGGCTCCACCGAGGTGCGGATCAAGCTCCTGGGCGCGCGCAAGAACACCGTCCTGCGGCTCGACCGGCACCGCGTCAACCCGGACCCGGCGCTTTTCGGCGACCTCAAGGTGCTGCTGGGGCCCGCGTGCCTGGCCGGGTGACCGGCGGACGACGGCGGGGGAGCCGAATCCCGCAGAGCACGGGGCAGCCGCATCGCGTAGGCCCGTAGGACAGAAATAGTCCAGAAATAGGACAGAAATTAGGGGCGCACCCAATACCGGGTGCGCCCCTCGTACGCTCAGTGCGTCCGGTCAGTTGTGGCCGAACCGCCGCTCGCGCCCCTTGCGTGCCATGTTCGACGGGCTCGCCTGGGTCTGCATCTGGTCTGACTGAGCCTCCATGGAGGTGTTCTTCGACTCCTCCGCGCCGCGTTCCGCCGCGCTCCGCGCCTGATGTCTGTTGCGGTCGCGGTTCTTGTGCTTGCTCATCGTCATGCCTCCAGTCGGGGTCGCCCCTCCGGAAATCACGGTGGCACGGCCCGAACGGCACCGCATTTCGGGCAATTACCGTGAGTGAACCGATTAATTGCCCAGCACACGTGATTTCCGCCACGCCGATGATCGAGTTCCCGCTGATAACCCCGGCACGGTCGGGCAGACTCGAAGGAAAGCCGAAGGAAAAGTCCGGGGCACAGCTGTACCGGGGGGCGACCGAACGTCTGGACTCCAGGAAAGAGGGTGGAACGTGGACCGCTGCGTCGTCCTGGTGGACGCCGGCTATCTGCTGGGCGCCGCCGCGAGCCTGCTGGCCGGGGAGCCGGCGCGATCACGCATCACCGTCGACCACGCGACCCTCATCCAGGGGCTGCGGGAGCGCGCCGAGGCCGAGACCGAACAGCCGCTGCTGCGCATCTACTGGTTCGACGGCGCGCCCGACCGGGTGCCGCAGCCGGAGCACCGGCGGCTGCGCGTCATGCCGCGCGTGACCGTGCGGCTGGGGGCGCTGACCCGCAGCGACGGGCGCTGGGCGCAGAAGGGGGTGGACGCCGCCATGCACGCCGAGCTGACCGAGCTCGCCCGCAACCGTGCCTGCTCCGACATCGTGCTCGTCACCGGGGACGGCGACCTGCTGCCCGGCCTGATGTCCGCCAAGGAGCACGGCGTCGCCGTCCATCTGTGGGCCCTCCAGGCCGCCGACGGCGACTACAACCAGTCCGAGGACCTCGTCGCCGAGGCGGACGAGCGGCGCGTCCTGGACCGTACGTGGATCACCAGGGCCGTACGGACCAAGGAGCTCAGCGGGGC
>NZ_JBHVHQ010000659.1:0-4887 GCF_042800135.1 Streptomyces sp. NPDC057654
CGACGACGCTCGCCCCGCCCCCTCCCCTCCCGCTGCCGGCCCTCTGGCCCCGGAGGGTCCGAGACGAAAGCCGCGCCCAACGCCCGCCCCGGGGTCAGCTCACGCGGCCGCCGTTGTTCAGGCTGGCTTCTCGGGCGGCGGCGACGATGTTTTGGAGGGCTGTCACGTGGCGCGACAGCGCGTGGTGGCCGCTGGCGGTCAGGGAGAGCCAGGTTCGAGGGCGTTTGCCTGCGTAGCCTTTGCGGATCTCGGCGTACCCGGCGGTCTCCAGGGTTGCCGCGGCCTTGCTCAGGACCGAGTCGGACACCCGGCAGTGATCGCGGACCAGCCCGAACTCCGCCTCGGAGCAGCCCGAGAGGAACGCCGCGATCGCCAGTCTCGTCGTGCTGTGGAACGCCTCGTCGAGGGCGGGGCTCGGCGACTGGGGCGGGTCAGCGTTCATGCCAGTTCTCGCAGTTCTCGCGATTCCCACCGCATGGTGGCGGCGCTGCGTCGGGCGAAGCCGGATCGGGTGCCGGGCGGGGGCGTTATCTCTGCGGCCGCTACGACGCCGCCGCCGCGGTTCATGGGTCGGGCTCGTTCCTGAACTAGCCTGACAGCAGCCGGAGTTGCCTGGTCCGGGCCTTCGCCGCTGCTGTGCTGCTGCATCACGCGCTCCCCGTTCTCCCGGCGGCATACCGGTCGGCCGATGTCGGCCACCGCGCCGTGCATTTCCGCATCGGAAAGTCAACCACGGCGGCGGCCGAACCGGGCAATGCTCGTGTATAGCGCCGGAATAAGGGCTACTCGGCGGGCTCTGCGATCAGCGCCGTGCCGAGGCGGCTGAAGCCGAGCCGCGCGTAGATCCGGGCGACGTCGTCGTCGCCCGCCGACAAGAACACCGTCTCGACGCCAGTCGATCCGGCATCGGCCACCAGCGCCGCCGTGACCTTCAGCCCCAGGCCGCGGCGGCGCGCCGACGGCAGCGTCCCTACGCCGACGATCTCGCTGACCTTCCCGACCGGTTGGTGCTGACCGGCGCACAGCGCCGTACCGTTCACCAACGCCGCGGCCACGCGGGTCAGTCCGGCCCGGATGCGGGCCGCTATACGTTCCGCCGAACCGTCATCGGCCTGGCTCCGCACCAGTTCCTCCAGCTCGGCCAGGCCGGCCGTCCCCACGGCCGTACCAGGGTCCGCGAAGGCCAGGTGGGGGACGGCGAGGGCGCTCGGCAGGGCCGGGTCGTCCGGTTCCACGGTCCGTATCCGCACGCCGTCGGCGTCCTCGGGAACGGCGACAGGGGCCGACGCGGCATCCAGTTCGAGCACCATCAGGGGGTGTTCATGCACCACCAGGCCCGCCTGTTCGACGGCGGCCCTGAGCCCCGGCGTGGTTTCGGCCACCCACTCGAAGCTCTCCGGCGCGCCGAGTTCGCGCTGCCGCGCCCGTACGTCGGCTACGTCCTTGGCGCTCACAGGCCCTGCGTGCCCCAGGGTCGGGCGCGCGTAGTAGGGCCAGCCCTGCCCCTCCCGCACGAACAGCGTCAACGGCCCGAAGTCCTCGGCACGAGCGCCGGAACGGGGTGCGGCGTCGTAATACCGCTCCAGCCGCTCCAGCATTGCGCTCTGGCCTTCGCTCTCCACGGCCACATCCCTCACCACTCACGCCAGGCGTCGGTGATCTCGTGAGGCTCCATGCCGTTGCGCACGGCGAGGGCCGGTACGTCTATGCCGCGCTCCGCGAGCACGACGTAGATGTAGTCGCACAGGTCCTCGCGGTCGACGGTGTCGAAACCAGACCCCCCGTGCCCGCCGTCCTCGTCAATGTCATTCAGCGCAACGACCACGCGCTCGACCGCCCCCAGCACCGAGTCGTCTGCCGACGTCCTGGCCAGCCTCGCCGCCTCCGCCTCGTAGGCGCGAAACGCTTCGTCCACGGCCTGGACCAATGGCTCGGGGTAGCACCGGGTCATCCCGGCGTCCTTGAGCTCCAGTTCCCCCGTCGCCAACCCCCGTGCCTCCTCAGCAATCGCTTCGCGCCACCGCTGGGAGGGTCGTGTCATCGCCATACGACCGAACATACCCGCGCCCACTGACAACAGCTTGGGGCGCTGGGCCCGTCCAATGCCGGGTACCGCGCGGGTACCCGGCGCCCCTCAACCAGCGCCTCGGCCCACGGAGCCGGTTTTGACGGCTCGTAGCAGCGCGCGCAGCGCGTCCGGGGTGGTAGCGACCACCCGCGCGGGAGCGTCGCTCTCGCGGAGACGAGCCCTGCCGCTGGAGTCGGCAGCGACCTCGACACACGCCTCCGTGCCGCCCTCGCTGAAGCTCGACTTACGCCACCGAAGCTGTTCCATCTGGGCCTCCCCAGGAGAAGAATCAACGGCCGCCGAACTCCTCTGCCCGCACGGCTCGTATGAACGCGCGGAACGCGACGGGGGTAGTGACGATCACCCGCTCCGGAACGTCGCCCTCGCGGAGGTGCCGGATGCCAGCGGAGTCGGCAGCAACCTCTACGCACGTGTCAGCATGTCCTTCGCTGAAGCTCGACTTACGCCACGTGAGCTGCGCCATGGGAGCCTCCCCAGAGTTCAGCCGCCTGCAAGTATGTCCGTCCGAACGGCGCGTATGAACGCGCGGAACGCAGCAGCACTGGCGGCGACAACGCGCGCTGGATCTTCGCTTTCGCGAAGACGAGCCACGCCGCTCGGATCGGCTGCGATCTCGACGCATGTGTCGGAACCCGGTTCGCTAAAACTGGACCTTTGCCACTTGAGCTGAGACATGCACGCCTTCCTAGAGTAGGGGGTACAGGAGCCGCTGAATCAGCCCCAGCGAGTCTTTTGCGATGTGCGCCTCCGGCGGGACTGTCGCATCCCGCGAAGGCAATGCCGCTTGTCGCAGAGTAGCGAACCAATCGGTGTATCTGGCAATGGCCTCGGGTTCACTGAGGTAAAGAGACTTCTCGATGTGCGCGACGATGACAGTGCTGAGTTCTGGCACCACCGGCTCAATCGTCGTGAAGGACGTGCCGAAGGCCACTGGCCCGTCGAATGGCAGGACTTGAATGGTCACGTTGGGCAGCCTGGATGCCTCCACCAGCCGCAGCAGCTGGCCGCGCATGACATCTCGCTCCCCTATCGAGGCATGGAGCGCAGCTTCATGAATGACTGCATGGAGCCACGGCGCCCTCTCGCCCTCCAGAACCTTCTGCCGACGCATCCGGAACTCAACGTCCAGGTCTTGCTCGGCGCGTGAGGCCCGCGCATACCCGCCTCTGGAGGTAGCCGTTGCGTACTCCGGCGTCTGAAGGAGTCCTGGCACAAACATCGGCTCGTAATTGAAGATGACCGCAGCGCCCGATTCG
Source organism: Streptomyces sp. NPDC057654 (assembly GCF_042800135.1). Lineage (NCBI taxonomy): Bacteria > Bacillati > Actinomycetota > Actinomycetes > Kitasatosporales > Streptomycetaceae > Streptomyces > Streptomyces sp. NPDC057654. The sequence continues at coordinate 3,346 of NZ_JBHVHQ010000659.1, forward strand.
AGCTCAGCAACATCCATGAGGGACGGGCGCAATCTCTCTCGGTACTCGCTCCACCACCCCTTGCCCGACCTCTGCCCCAACTCGACCAAGGCGTCAACCAACGCCTTATTCGTATCACCTGCGACCTGCGCCAGGACGCGAAGTCTCTCCTCCGAGAGGCCCGTGCGCCCCGCTTCGACGTTGCTCAGATACGGCGGCTTCATCCCCAGCCGACCCGCCGCCTCGGCGACGGACAGTCCGCCCAGCTCACGGAGCTTGCGCACCTCCGCCCCGAACCGGCGTTGCCGATAGGTGGGGTTGCTCCTCAGCCCCATACGCCCTCCCTGTGTACGCACCCGCAGCCTCGCGCGGAACTCCCGTTGCCGCGAGACGGGTTGTAGCCGTTACACCTTTCACGCTACCTTAAGTATGGCTTCAGTCACAGACTGCACTCAACTGGAGGCTGCCATGCGCACGCCCAATGAGACCCTCAAGCCCGCCGAGCCCCCCAACCCCCACGAACCCTGGTCCTACGGCCTGTTCATCCCGCACGACCCGCGCGCGGTCGGGATCGTCAGGGCGACCGTTCGGGCCATTCTCAAGGCCGCGCGGCTCCACTGCGTCATCGATACCGCCGAGTTGCTGGTGTCGGAGCTGGCGACCAACGCGTACCGGTACAGCAAGACCGACGCCTACGTCAGCGTCGACTGGATTCCGCATGACCTCCACGTCGCCGTCTGGGACACGGGTACGGGACTTCCGCAGCGGCACGCGCCCACCGGGGAGGACGAGCATGGGCGCGGGCTGGGGCTCGTGCAGACGGTCGCGGATTCGTGGGGTGTGCAGAGCCGGGCGGGCGATCCCGACTCACCCGGCAAAGCCGTTTGGTTCATTCTCCGGACGTAACCAGCCGCTCAGCGAACGGAACCTCGCACGCCCTCGCCACGATCTCGATCTCGTCCCCCAGCGCCCACTCCGCCACCCGCGAAGCCATCGCCGCCGACACGGCGTCACTGCCGGGGCCCGCCGGAACGTCGTACGTGGCGTGCGCGTCGTGCGGAAGCACCACGCGGTAGTCGCGTTCCAGCGCGGCCCGTGCCGTGGCCAGGACGCACATCTCCGACATGAGGCCGCAGACGACGATCGACCGCACTCCTTCCTCCACCAGGAGGTCGCCGAGGCGCGTCCCCTCGAAGCCGTTGTCCTCTTCCTTGCGGATCACCGTCTCCCGGGGGCCGCTCTCCACCGGAAGGTGCAGTTCCCAGCCGGGTGTTCCCGGTTCGTCGGCCGTCCCCGGCGCCCCGTCGTTCTGGAGGTGGACGATCACTGCGCCGGCCTCGCGGGCCCTGGAGAGCAGGCTCTTGAGCTGTACCTGGAGTTCCGCCGCCGCCGGCGCGGCCTCCTCGCCCGTCATGAACGCGACCTGCGCGTCCACCACTATCAGCGCTTCCACCGGGCTCATCGCGTCTGCACCAGCAGCGTTCTCCGTCATGCCCTCACCCTATGCGGGGGCGCCGCGAGCAGCCTCCGGTTAATAGTGCGGTGCGCACACGCGTGTGGGGC
>NZ_JBHVHQ010000660.1:0-4881 GCF_042800135.1 Streptomyces sp. NPDC057654
GCCCACGACGGGACACGCGCGTACGGGCACCCGGCCGCAGGGGCTTCAGTTCGCCAACACCACCGACGTCACCAACATCACCGACGTCACCGACTTCACCGCGGAGCGCCGGGGGCGGGTTGCGGCTGCGTGCCGTTGCGATCACCGTCGCCGTCATCGTCACCGTCGCCGTCGCCGTCGCCGCGCGGCGCGGCGGGCAGCGTCAGCCTGGGCAGGGTGTAGCCGACCAGCGGCCCTATCCCGGCGGCGAAGACGACGGTGGCCACGCCCACGCTGCCGCCCAGCAGCCAGCCGACGGTGAGCACGCTCGCCTCTATCCCGGCGCGGGCCGCGACCAGCGGGATGCCGCGGCGTACGAGCCCGGTCATCAGTCCGTCGCGAGGGCCGGGCCCCCATCCCGCGCCGACGTACAGTCCCGTGGCGACGGCGATGCCGGTCACGGCCAGGAGCACGTACGCGACGCGCACGCCCCAGTGGTCCGGCGCGGGTATCCAGGCGATGCCCAGGTCGACGAACGGGCCGACCATCAGCGCGTTCGCGGCCGTACCCAGTCCGGGCCGCTGACGCAGCGGCACCCACAGCGCCAGCAGGGCCAGCGAGACGACGACGGTGGTCTCGCCCAGCGTGAACCCGGTGACCTTCGCGATGCCTTGCGAGAACACGGTCCACGGATCGGTGCCGAGGTGGGCTTTCACCAGCACCGCCTGGCTCATCCCGTACAGCGCCAGACCCACCGCGATCCGCAGCGAGCGCTGTACGGGACGGTCGTCAAGCCGCGCCACGGCCGGGAGCGGCGGACGTGGCGGACGTGGCGGACGTCAGGAGTGCATCGGCGGCGCGCGCCGCCGCGGCCGTGACCGCGCCCGCCTCGCCGGGGCCGTGTACGAGCACCCGCGCGGCCACTCCGTCGATCAACAGGAGCAGTTGCGAGGCGAGTTCGTCCGGGCGGTCGCACCCGGCCTCCGCACACAGGTCCCGCAGCACATTCAGCAGCCACCGCTTCTCGGCCCGTACGGCGGCGGTCACCGTGTCGTCCACGGCGGACTCGGCGGCGGCGTTGAGGAAGGCGCAGCCCCGGCCGTTGCCGTGCTCGTACGCGGACGCGAGCCAGTCGAAAACGGCGGTCAGGCGCGGCCTTCCGGGTTCCTCGTCCGCCAGGCGCGCGGCGAGGTCGGCCGCGATGCGCTGCTGCCGCGCCTCCAGCGCGCCGGCCGCGAGCGCCGATTTGGAGGCGAAATGCGCGTACACGGTCGGCTTGGTCGCCTTGGCCGCGCGGGCGACGGTGTCGATGTTCGTCCGGGTGATGCCCTGCTCGTAGAAGACCTGCTCGGCGGCGGCCAGCAGGCGGGCGCGTGAGGTGGTGTGCCGTTGCATTATTTTAACTTACCAGGTAGTTAAAATAATGGCTGGGCGCGTGGCGCTCGGCGCGCAAATTTTGACCTAGGACATATTTTCTATGTCCTAGGACTAATGCTATGGTCGGGTCCGGAGGTGGACGACATGCCGATCAGCGGGACGACCGCGGCGGAGATCGCCGGAAGCGTGCGGGACCTGATCGCGTCGGGCGAGCTGGCGCCGCAGGATCTGCTGCCGCCGGTGCGCACGCTCGCGGAGGAGCTGGGCGTGAACCGCAACACGGTCGCCTCGGCCTACCGGCAGCTGGTGGCCGCGGCTGAGGCCGTGACGCGTGGACGCGGCGGGACAGCGGTGGCGGGGGTGCCGCAGCTGGCCAGCGAGGGGGCGTGGTTCGGCGGTCGGCTGACCGATCTGGCCAGCGGCAACCCTGACCCGCGGCTGTTGCCCGACGCGCTCCGGGCTCTGCGCGGCGGCGAGTACCGGCCGGCGTTGTACGGCTCACCGCCGGTCGACGAGCGGCTGGCCGGATGGGCTGTGCGGCAGTACGCACCGGACATCGGTGACAGCGGCTTCCGCGTCGTCGTCACGCACGGCGCGGTCGACGCGACGGAGCGGCTGCTGAACGCGTACCTGACCCGGGGGGACGCGGTGGCGGTCGAGGACCCGTGCTTCCTGGCGAGCATCGGCACACTGCGGCTGAACGGCTTCCGGACGGTGGCGGTGGCGGTCGACGGGCAGGGGATGCGCCCGGACGCCCTGCGCGCGGCCCTGGAGAGCGGGGTGCGGGCGGTGGTGTGTACGCCCCGCGCGCACAACCCGACCGGCGTGAGCATCACCGAGGAACGTGCCGCCGAACTGTGGGAGGTCCTCGCGGGTCATCCTCAGGTCCTGGTCATCGAGGACGACCATTTCTGGGCGGTCTCCCGCTCCTCCTATCACCGGATCACGCCTCCGGGCCTCTCGCGGTGGGCGCTGGTGCGGTCGGCGTCGAAGTTCCTCGGCCCGGACCTGCGTCTGGCGCTGGTCGCCTGCGACCAGGAGACCGCGAGCCGCCTCGGCACCCGGCTCAACACCGGAGCGTCGTGGGTCAGCGGGCTGCTCCAGCACGCCGCCCACGTTCTCCTCACCGACCCCGATGTCATCGCCCTCACCGCGCGGGCGCGCGAGACCTACGTACGACGCGGTGACCGGCTCCTGGCACGGCTCGGCGAACACGGAATCACGGTCCCGGACGACTACCGGCCGGACGGCCTGAACGTCTGGGTCCCGCTGCCGACACCCGCGCGTCCGGTCGCGGACGCCCTCGCGCGGCGCGGCTGGGCCGTGCAGCCCGGCGGCCTGTTCACCTCGGGACCGTCCGAAGCCCAGGCCCTGCGGGTGACGGCCGCCGAGCTCACCGACGAGCAGGCCACGCAGTTCACCGCCGACCTCGCCGACATCCTGAACCTCCCCGGCCGCCCCTGACCGACCTGCGGGGCCCTCGCCTGCGGGGCCTCGCCTGCGCAGCCCTGCGGCCCCGGTGTGCCACCGGCGCGGACCACGCCGGCTGCTGATCCGAACCGGGCGCCGCCCGGCGCCTTCTCCCACAGACCCGGGACACAGACCCGGGACACAGACCCCGGACACAGAGCCCGCCGACCCCGGCCGGCCCTGGGAACTGGAGCAGAGAGCACATGGCAAACACCCTGCACGACTCCAAGGACGTCCTGGTCGGACGTGCCGAGCAGCAGATGCGCGAGCACTTCGCCGACTCGGAACTGACCGTACGGCAGAAGCTGGCCCTCACCTGCCGCATCGCCTTCGACGGCGGCCACGACTCGGGACTCGCCGGCCAGATCAGCGCGCGCGGCCAGGCGGCCGGCACCTACTACACCCAGCGTCTGGGCCTCGGCTTCGACGAGATCGACGAGGACAACCTCCTGCTCGTCGACGAGGACCTGACGGTCCTCGAAGGCAGCGGCATGCCCAACCCCGCCAACCGCTTCCACTCCTGGATCTACCGGGAACGCGAAGACGTCAACTGCATCATCCACACCCACTCGCTGCACACCGCGGCCCTCGCCATGCTCGAAGTCCCCCTGATGGTCTCCCACATGGACACCACTCCCCTCTACGAGGACTGCGCCTTCCTCAAGGACTGGCCCGGCGTCCCCGTCGGCAACGAGGAAGGCGAGATCATCTCGGCCGCCCTCGGCGACAAGCGCGCCATCCTCCTCGCCCACCATGGCCAGCTCGTCACCGGCACCACCATCGAAGAGGCCTGCACCCTGGCGATTCTCATCGAACGCGCCGCCCGCCTCCAACTGCTCGCCATGGCCGCCGGGACCATCCAGCCGCTCGACCCCGCCCTCGCCCGCGAGGCCCACGACTGGACCTCCACCGACCGCCGCAGCAAGGCCAACTTCGCGTACTACGCCCGCAGGGCCCTGCGCAACCACCCCGACTGCCTCACCAGCGAGGTGGACCTCTGATGTCCGAGCAGCCCCTCAAGGGAATCATCGCCTACCCCATCACCCCCTTCGACCCGGACACCGGCGCGGTCGACCACGACGCGCTGCGCCGGCTCACCGACCGCCTGGTGACCACGGGCAGCCACGCCGTCGCCCCGCTGGGCAGCGCCGGGGAGAGCGCCTACCTGGGCGAAGCCGAGTGGGACGCCGTCTGCGAAACCGTCCTGAACACCGTGAACGGACGCGTCCCGACCCTGGTCGGCGTCGCGCACCTGACCACCGAGGGCACCGTCCGCCGCGCCCGTGTCGCCGCCCGGCTCGGGGCCGACGCCGTCATGGTGCTCCCGCAGGTGTACTGGAAACTGACCGAGGCCGAACTCGCCCGGCACTTCGCCGAGGTGGCAGCCGCCACCGATCTGCCGATCATGCTCTACAACAACCCCGGCACCAGCGGAACCGACCTCCTGCCCGAGACCATCGTCAAACTCGCCCGGGACATCCCCAACCTCACCATGGTCAAGGAGAGTTCCGGCGACGTCGCCCGCTTCACCGCACTGCGGGAACTGTCCGAGGGCGCCTTGTCGGTCTACAACGGCAACAACCCCGTCGCCCTCGACGCCTTCCGCGCCGGAGCTGCGGGCTGGTGCACCGCCGCCCCCTGCCTCGTACCCGACTGGACGCTCCAGCTCTACACCGCCGCGATCCGCGGACAGGACGAACGGGCCGACGCGATCCTGGCCGAACTCCTGCCGTTCCTCCATTTCATCGTCGGCCACGGCCTGCCACGCGCCATCAAGGCAGGACTCCAGCTCCACGACCGCCCCGCCGGACCGCCCCGAGCGCCCCTGCTGCCTCTGCCCGACAAAGAGACCCGGCAACTCCAGGACCTCCTGGACCGGCTCGGATCCCAACCCTGCCTCGACAGCGACGTACTGGACGTACTGGACGTACTGACAGGGCCGACCACGCCCTGACCCAGCCGGCAGGGAAGAGTTCCACGCAGAAAGAGGCACCCGCACCGGAGCCGGGCAGCGCCCCGCCACTATGAGCGCCGTCCGGGAGGCCGCCTGCCTCC
>NZ_JBHVHQ010000661.1:0-4881 GCF_042800135.1 Streptomyces sp. NPDC057654
GCGACGCGCTGCGCGGCGCGGTCGGCTACGCCTTCGAACGCCCCGCCCCGCTGGGCGGCACCATCGGCGGCACGATCGGCTTCGGCCCCCGCGAAGCAGGCCCGGAGCGGGTGCGCGAGGCGGCGCGGGCGGCCTGCGCCGACGGTTTCGTACGCCTGCTCCCGGACGGTTACGACACGCGGCTGACGGACGCTCCGCTCTCGGGCGGCGAGGCCCAACGCCTGGGGCTGGCACGGGCGTTCACGCATCAGGGCCGCCTGCTGGTGCTGGACGACGCGACGTCGAGCCTGGACACGGTCACGGAACTGCGCGTCTCCGAAGCCTTGTTGGGTGCGATCGGGCCGCGTACCCGACTGATCGTCGCCCACCGGGCCACGACGGCGGCCCGTGCGGACCAGGTGGCGTGGCTGGAGGACGGGCGCGTACGGGCGGTGGGACGGCACGAGGAACTGTGGCGGCTGGAGGGGTACCGGGCGGTGTTCGACGCCGATCAGCCGCAGAGCGCGGACGATCAGCCGGAGCGCGCGGACGACGACCGGCTTCACCGCGCGGACGATCAGCCTCACCGCGCGGACGACGGCGGGCGGGTGTCCAGTGACTGAGGCCGGGGGTGGCCGGGCCGTGAGCCCCGGTACGTACGGGCAGGGGGTGCGGTTCCTGCGCCGCCGCGCCCGCGTGGTGGCGCGGCTGGCGGCGTGGTCGGCGCTGGAGACCGGCCAGACGTTCGTGATGGGCTTCGCACTGGCCCGCGCCCTGGACGAGGGCTTCCTGGCCGGCCGCTCCGGCGTCGGGCTGGGCTGGCTGGGGCTGGCGGCGCTCGCCGTGACCGTCGGCGCGTACGGCACGGGCCGCGTCTACCGGGCGGTGGCCGCGCTGGTGGAGCCGCTGCGCGACGCGCTCGTACGCCGCGTGGTGACGCGGGCGCTCGACGACGGGGACAGTGCGGCGGTCTCCCGCCTCACCCACCAGGTCGAGATCGCCCGCGACACCTTCGCGGGCCTGGTCATGGTGGCCCGCTCCTTCGTCTTCACCGCCACCGGCGCGCTGATCGGCCTGTTCTCCCTGGCTCCTGTGCTGCTCCTGGTCGTCGTGCCCCCGCTCGTCCTGGGTCTCGCCCTCTTCGCGGCCACGCTCCGCCCGATGGCCCGCCGCCAGGAGACGTTCCTCGCGGCGGACGAGGCCATCGCCGAGGAACTCGGCACCGTGGCCGACGGCCTCCGCGACATCACCGCCGCCGGAGCGGAGTCCCGCGTGGCGGCGGAGGCGGACATCCGTATCGAGGCAGAGTTCCGCGCGGCCCGCACGCTGGCCCGCTGGGGGGTGCTGCGGGTCCTGGCCGTGGCCCTGGCCGGGCGCTTCCCCATCGTCCTGCTCATCGTCACCGCGCCGTGGCTGCTCGACCGCGGCGTCACGCCGGGAGCGCTCGTCGGCGCGCTCTCGTACCTCACGACGTCGCTGCTCCCCGCGTTGCAGAACCTGATGCACGGGCTGGGGACGAGCGGGTCGCGGCTGGTGGTGGTGTTGAGGCGGTTGACGGCTGTGGGGCCTGTGAGGCTCGGTGGTGGCCGGGGGAGGGCCAGTGCCTCACCGAAGGGAGAGGGGGAGGGGGAGGGGTCGGCCGTCGAGCTGCGCGCGGTGACCTTCGCGTACGGGGAGCACGCGCGGCCGGTCGTCCGGGACCTGGACCTGACCGTGCCGGAGGGCGGACATCTGGCGGTCGTCGGCCCCAGCGGCGTCGGGAAGTCGACCCTCGCGGGGCTGATCGCGGGGCTGCTGGAGCCGCGCTCCGGAGTGGTACGGGTCGGGGGCCAGCCCGTACGGGCCGGAGGCGACCCGAGCCGGCGGGTGCTGATCCCGCAGGAGGCGTACGTCTTCACGGGTACGCTTCGCGCCAACTTGAGTTACCTGTGCGCCGATCCGGTTTCGGACACCGAGCTGACGGCGGCCGCCGAGGCGGTCGGCCTCGGCGAACTGGCCGACCGGATCGGGGGGTTGACGGCCGTCGTCGACCCGGCGGGGCTCTCCGCCGGGGAGCGCCAGCTGATCGCGTTGGCGCGGGCGTATGTGAGCCGTGCTCCGGTGGCGGTGCTGGACGAGGCGACGTGCCATCTCGACCCGGCGGCGGAGGCCCGCGCCGAACGGGCCTTCGCCCGCCGCCCCGGCGGCACGCTGATCGTGATCGCCCACCGCGTCAGCTCCGCCCACCGCGCGCACCGCATCCTGATCATGGACGGCCCGCAGACCCTCTGCGGCACGCATGAGGAGCTGCTGAGCAGCTCGGATCTCTACCGGGCGCTTACGGGCAGCTGGCCCGTGCCGGGGGGCGTGGCCGCTTCCGCGCCGGAGGGGCCGGGTGCGCCCGCGCGCGTGCCTCAGCCACCGGGGCCGCCCGGCTCCGAGGGGGGCCCGTCGCCGTCGGCCCGTTCCGCTTCCGCGGATTACGTGCCGTAGTACGTGCCGTAGTAGGAGGCCGGTGCCCGGCGGCACCCGGCTCTCGAAGCCCGTTCCGCAAGAGTCCGTTCCGCAGAGGCCCGTTTCGCAAGAGCCCGTTCCACAGAGGCCCATTCCGCGGAGGCCCGTTCCGCAAGAACCCCGTCAAAGCCACCCTGCCCCCTGCGAGATGCGGATGGCGTCGACCCGGTTGCGCGCCCCCGTCTTGCGGGTTATGGCGGCCATGTAGTTGCGCACGGTCCCCTGCGAGAGATGCAGGCTGCGCGCGATCTCGCTGACGGAGGCGCCTTCGGCGGCCAGGGTCAGGACGCTCAGCTCGCGCGGCGTGAGCGGGATCTCCGCCGCCTGGAGGAAGCCGAAGCCGAGTGACTCGTCTATACATCGTTCGCCTTTGGCCACCCGCCGGATCGACTCGATCAGTCGCCCAGGGGAAGCGTTTTTGCTCACGTACCCCAGTGCCCGCGCCTCGAATGCGCGGCGCAGCGGCCCCGGTCTGCCCGCCGTCGCGAGGGCGAGCAGCGAGGGGCCTCCTTCCTCTTCGCAGCAGTCCTCGCTCAGCATCCCCACCCCTCGGGGACCCCCGGCCTCGGGGCTGTCCATGTCGACCACGCAGACGTGCGGCCGGATGGCGCGGGCCTTGCCGACGGCGCCGTTCCAGGCCGTCGAGGACACTTCGATGTCCGTTTCTCTGCCTACCAGCGCCGCCAGCGCGGTGCGCAGCAGATAGGTGTCGTGCACCAGAAGTACCCGGATCACGTTCTCCCCCCAGACCCTCCGCCCCGCTGTGCAGGTCGCATCTACCCCTCTGCGCAGGTCGCATCGGTTGGACGCGTGGCTTCATATTCCTACCGGTATCCCCCGGCGTCCCGGATACGCAGAATTGGCCAAGAGGGGGCGTGGGGGCGCATTGAACAAGCCGTGTGCGCCCCGCTCGCTACCAAATACGTCCGTTGCTGAGTCTGAGGGCCGACATGAGTACTAAGTGGCCCAAGTGATCTAAGGGACCTACGCGGCCGGAGAGTTCTGCTGAGGTCCCGTGAGGTCGATGAGGCGGCAGACCATCTCTATGTCGATCTTCACCTGGGCGATCGAGGCCCGCCCCGACAGCCAGGTGATCAGCGCCGAGTGCCAGGTGTGCTCGATGACGCGGACCGCCGAGAGCTGCTCGGGGGTGGGCGGCCCCGTGAGCCCCATCGCGTCCAGGATGATCGCGGTGGTGAGCCGGGAGACCGTGTCGACCTCCGGGCTCACCGACCGGTCGGCGAAGGTGAGGGCGCGCACCATCGCGTCGGCGAGGTGCGGTTCGCGCTGCATGGCGCGGAAGGCCCGCATCAGCGTCTGCGCGACGCGGGCGGCCGGGGCCTCGTCCGTCGGCGGGCGCTTGCGCAGCGTCTCGTGCATGTGCTGGAGCTGGTCCTGCATGGTGGCGACCAGCAGATGGATCTTGGACGGGAAGTAGCGGTAGAGGGTGCCGAGGGCGACCCCGGCCGCCTCGGCGACCTCCCGCATCTGCACGGCGTCGAAGCCGCCGCGGCCGGCCAGCTCCGCGCTGGCGTGCAGGATGCGGCGCCGACGCGCCTCCTGACGCTCGGTCAGGGGCGGGGTGGAGGCGATGGCCGACTTGGTTTCTGTCGTCATATGTCCCATTCCCTGGTCCCTGGTACCCCTCGGGCGGTCTTGCCGCGGCCCGGACGGGCCCACAGCATGGCAGGGCCCGGGCCGTGGCGCGAATCACCCGATCCGGCCCTTTGCGGGTCGTGCCGGGCCGGTAGATTCGGAGCCTCTTGAACGATCAAGTCTGAAACTTGTTCTAGATTAGCGCTAGCGGTTACGCTCCGGCTGAACTGCGTGAGAAGGGGGCCGAGAGTGACCGCTGAGGCCACAGAGGCAGCTGCGCCTCGCCTCCTGGGCGGGGACGAGGACGGGCCGCTGCGCATCGCGCTGCTCACCTACAAGGGCAACCCGTACTGCGGCGGCCAGGGCGTGTACGTACGCCACCTCTCCCGCGAACTCGCCCGCCTCGGCCACCGCGTCGAAGTCATCGGCGCCCAGCCCTACCCGGTTCTCGACCCCGGCGCGGGCGTCACCCTCACCGAGCTCCCCAGCCTCGACCTCTACCGCCAGCCCGACCCCTTCCGCACGCCGGGCCGCGGCGAGTACCGCGACTGGATCGACGCCCTCGAAGTCGCCACCATGTGGACCGGCGGCTTCCCCGAACCGCTGACCTTCTCGCTCCGCGCCCGCCGCCATCTGGCGGCCCGGCGCGGCGAATTCGACGTCGTGCACGACAACCAGACCCTCGGCTACGGGCTGCTCGGCATGGAACGCGCCGGGTTCCCCCTGGTCACCACCATCCACCACCCCATCACCGTCGACCGCCGCCTCGACCTCGACGCGGCCCCCGACTGGCGCCGCCGCGCCTCCGTACGC
>NZ_JBHVHQ010000662.1:0-4877 GCF_042800135.1 Streptomyces sp. NPDC057654
GCACGCCCTCTTCGGGCTCGGGCAGGGCGCACTGGCGATGGCCGCGCCGACCCCGGCGTCCGACGGCTCGGAGGGCCGGCTGATCGCGTTCGCCGCGCGGCTGATCTGCAATCACCCCGGCCGGCTGACCGCCGCCGAGGCGCGGCGCCTGGTGGAGGACTCCGGAATCAGCCCGTCCACGGTCCACTCCATGACCGGGATGTCCGGCATGCCGGGTGTGTCGGCGGACGGCGCCGGGCTGTCGCATCTCGCCCTGCTCCAGAGCCTGCTGCCCACCCTCCCCATGGTGCTCGGCCACCTCCTCGCCGGGCTCGCGGCGGGCTGGCTGCTGCGCCGCGGCGAGGCCGCGCTGTGGCGGGCGGTCCGGCTCTCCGCGCAGGCCGCACACCTGGTCGCGGACACCGCGCTGGTCCTGGCCCTGCGCGCCGCACTGCGCCGCGTACGGTCCGCCCTGCGCGCCGGGGCGGGCGAGGAGGCGGCCGCGGCCACCGTACGCAGGCCCGCCCGCCGCTCGTACGAGAACGACGAAGCCGCTCCGCGCGAACTCGCCCTCACCCACAGTGTGGTCCGGCGGGGGCCGCCGCACTGCGCACTGGCGGCCTGAGAGACGCGACGCATTCCCGGCGACCGGCCGGGTGGGCGCTCGCGCGGCCGCCGTACGCGCACCCCGCCCCCTGTCGTCCCCCTGTGGAGGGTTCACCGTCATGAACGCCACGCGCGCCGCTCGCAGTACCGCGCTCCGCCGTCTCCCACTCGTCTCCGCCCTCGCCGGCGGCACCGTGCTTCTTCTCGCGGGGCCCGCCTTCGCGCACGTCAGCGTGCAGCCGGGGACCGCCGAGAAGGGCGGCTACACCACCGTCGCCTTCAAGGTCCCCAACGAGAAGGACAACGCCTCGACCGTCAAGCTGGAGGTCACCCTCGACCCCAAGCACCCCCTGCCGTCGGTCTCCACGCAGCCCGTGCCCGGCTGGGACGTCAAGGTGGACAAGACCAAGCTCGACAAGCCGATCAAGACGGCCGACGGCATGGTCAACGAGGCCGTCACCAAGATCACTTGGTCCGGCGGGAAGATCGAGCCGGGCAGCTTCCAGCAGTTCCCCGTCTCCATGGGCCCGCTGCCCAAGGACGCCGATCAGGTCGTCTTCAAGGCGCTCCAGACCTACTCGGACAACGACGTCGTGCGCTGGATCGACGCCAGCACCCCCGGCGGCGAGGAGCCCGACCACCCCGCGCCGGTCCTCAAGCTCACCGCGCCCGCCGCCGACAAGAGCAGCGGCGACGCCAAGACCGGCCAGTCCGAGGCGGCGGGCTCGAAGGCTTCCTCCGGCGACGGCGGCTCCGACACCACCGCCCGCGTGCTCGGCATCGTCGGCATCGTCGTCGGCGTGGCCGGCGTCGCCTTCGCCGTGCTCACCGGCCGCCGCCGCTCCCGCACCTGACCGCGGGGCCGGCCCCGGAACGTACGCCTGACCGTCGGGGCAGGCCCCCGGACCGTACGCCTGCGGCACGCGGGCGCCCGCTGACCGCCCGCGCCGGGCCTGCGGCATACGGTCCGAACGGGGCGGCGGAACCGATCCCGCCGCCCCGCCACCCCATCCCGTACACCTTCACGCTTACGGAGAAGAACTCCATGCGCACCAAGATCCTGGGCGCGGCGCTCGCCGTCACCGCCGCTCTCTCCCTCGCCGCCTGCGGCTCCGACTCCGACTCCGGCGGCTCGAAGGGCGACAAGCCCGCGATGTCCGTCTCCGGGGCCGACAAGAGCACCGGTGCGATCACCCTGGACACCGTCAAGGCCAAGCCCGACCTGGTCGTGACCGACACGGACGACAAGAAGTACGACCTGGTCAAGGAGACCAAGGGCCGCCCCGTCCTGCTCTACTTCGGCTACACCTACTGCCCCGACGTCTGCTCCACGATCGTCGCCGACATGGCCGCCGCCGCGAAGAAGCTCCCCAAGGCCGAGCAGGACAAGCTCCAGATGGTCTTCGTGACCACCGACCCCGCCCGCGACACCCCCAAGCGGATGCGCGAATGGCTCGACGCCCAGGGCGGCCAGAAGGTCCTCGGCCTCACCAGCGACTTCGCCACCATCCAGGCCGCCGCCAAACCGCTGGGCATCTTCGTCGAGAAGCCGAAGAAGCAGAAGGACGGCTCCATCACCGTCAGCCACGGCGCCGAGGTCGTCGCCTACTCCCCCAAGGACGACAAGGCGCACTGGATCTACACGGCCAAGAGCACCGCCGCGGACTACACCCGCGAGCTCCCGAAGATCGTCAAGGGGGAGAACCCCTGATGCGCAAGGCCACCGCCGCCACCGCCGCCGGCCTCCCGCTGGTCGTCGCGGCCGGCCTCGTCGCCGTGGCCGGGTGCGACTCGGGCTCGGGGGGCTCGAAGCCGGACCGCGCCGAACTGTCCGTCAGCGGCAGCTACATGCCCAGGCCCGCGATGGCCGACATGGCCGCCGCGTACTTCACCGTCAAGAACGACGGCGGCAAGGCCGACCGGCTCACCTCCGTCAGCAGCGCCCTCTCCCCCGACGTCACCATGCACGTCACCGAGGGCTCGCAGATGAAGGAGGCCAAGTCGCTGGACGTCCCGGCGGGCGGCGAGCTCACCCTGTCCCGCGGCGGCAACCACCTGATGCTCGGCAAGCTCGGCCATCTGCCCAAGGTCGGCGAGAAGATCGCGTTCACGCTGCACTTCGCCGACTCCAAGCCCGTCACAGTCAAGGTCCCGGTCGAATCCCCGACGTACCGCCCCAAGGACTGACGCGCGATGACCCCACCCACCGCCCGACGGCCGCTGCCGATATCCGGGGCCCTCCTCGTCGCGCTGCTGTGCGCGCTGCTGGGCACGCTGTCCTTCGGCGCGACGCCGGCCGCCGCGCACGCCGCGCTGACGGCCACCGACCCCGCCGACGGATCGGTCGTCAAGACCGCGCCCCAGCGGGTCAAGCTCACCTTCTCCGAAGGGGTGCTGCTCAGCGCCGACTCCCTGCGGGTCCTCGACCCGCAGGGCAAGCGCGTCGAGGAGGGCAGAGCCGCCCACGCGGACGGCGCGTCCGACACCGCGACCGTCGCCCTGCGCGGCGGGCTCGCCGACGGCACGTACACCGTCGCCTGGCAGGCGGTCTCCGCGGACAGCCACCCGGTGGGCGGGGCCTTCACGTTCTCCATCGGCGCCCCGTCCAAGACCACCGTCAAAGCCCCGGCCGCCGACGTCGACCCGACTGTGAACGCCCTCTACGGCATCGGCCGGTACGCCGCGTATGCCGGGTTCGTCCTCCTCGTCGGGGGCTGCGTCTTCGCGGGCGTCAGCCGCTCCTCGCGGCCCGTGCAGAAGATCGCGGTCGGCGGCTGGGTCACCCTGTTCGCCTCGACGACCGCGCTGCTGCTGCTCCGCGGGGCCTATACGAACACCAAGGGGCTCGGCTCCGTACTGGACTTCTCGCTGCTCGGCGGGGTGCTCTCCACCAAGCCCGGCGCGGCGCTGCTGTCCAGGCTGCTGCTGCTCAGCGCCGCCGCCGTGTTCCTCGCCGTGCTCTTCGGCTCGTACGCGCCGGGGGACGCGGCCGCGGCTTCGCGGGAGAAGCGGGAGAAGGAGCGCAAGGGGGACGCCGGGGCCGGCCGGCGCGGTCTCGGCTACGGGCTCGCCATCGGCGGGGCCGTCGTCGCCACCGGGCTCGCCGCCACCTGGTCGCTCGCCGAACACGCCTCCGTCGGCATCCAGCCGTACATCGCGATGCCCGTCGACATCCTCCATCTGCTCGCCGTCGGCGTCTGGCTCGGCGGGCTCGTCGCCCTCCTGGTCACCCTCCGCTCCGACACGCCCATCCGGCGCGCGGCCGTCCAGCGCTTCTCCCGGCTCGCCTTCGCGTCCGTCTGCGTCCTGGTCGCCACCGGCACGTACCAGGCGTGGCGGCAGGTCGGCACGTGGGGCGCGCTCACCGGCACCGCGTACGGCCGGTGGCTGCTCATCAAGGTCGGCCTCGTCGCCGTCGTGGTGGGCCTGGCCTACTTCTCCCGGCGCTGGACCAACCGGCTCGCGGACCGTACGGATACCGGCGGCAAGAAGGCGAAGGCTGTCAAGGCCGTCAAGGCCGCCAAAGCCGCGGAGAGAGCCCGCTCCGCGGAGAAGGCGAAGGTGGCCGTCGGCGGCGGGAGCTCCGACGAGCGCACCGCCCAACTCGCCCGGCAGCGCGCCGCGATGGACCGGGCCGCCGGGCAGCGCCGCCGCGACGCCGACGAGAACCGCACCGGACTGCGCCGTTCCGTACTCGCCGAGACCGGCGTCGCCGTCGTCCTGCTCGCCGTCACCACCGTGCTCTCCGGCACCCAGCCGGGCCGCGCCGAGACCGAGCAGAAGCAGGCCGCCGCCGGGAGTTCCTCGTCCGGGGCCGCCTCCGCCGGGCCCGTGGACGTCAAGATCCCCTACGACACCGGCGGCACCGACGGCCGCGGCACCGCCCGTATCACCATCGACCCCGCCCGCTCCGGCGACAACACCGTCGAGGCCCACACCACCGGCCCCTCCGGACGCCCCGTGGACGTACCGGAACTGGACATCTCCCTCACCGAGAAGGAGAAGAAGATCGGCCCGCTGCACACCGCGCTCAAACGCCAGTCCGCCGGGCACTGGAAGGCCACCGGCTTCCAGCTGCCGATGGCCGGCTCCTGGCAGCTCACCCTGACCGTACGGACCTCCGACATCGACCAGGTCACGGAGATCAAGAACGTGAAGATCAACTGATGACGAACGAACACCCCATCAGCAGGCGGCGGCTGCTCGGCACCGCCGGCGCGGCAGGAGCGGCGGGCCTCGTCGCGGGCGGCGCGAGCGGCGCGTTCACCGCACAGGCCGTACGGTCCGCGCCG
>NZ_JBHVHQ010000663.1:0-4857 GCF_042800135.1 Streptomyces sp. NPDC057654
GCCTGGAAGGGCTTGACTTCGCGCCAGGGAGCACCCATGACGGACCGTTCCGACTTCCCCGCCGACATGCCGCCAGGCGAGCGCATCCAACGACTCCGCGAACGACGCGGCATGAGCCGCCCAGTGCTGGCCGGGCTGTGCGGGCGCGGCCCGGACTGGCTGAAAGGCATCGAGAAGGGCAAGCGGCAACTGCGCGACCACGGTCTGCTCGTACGCGTCGCGACAGCGCTTCGGGTCTCGGATCTGTCCGTGATCACAGGCGAATTGACGCCCCGTCCGATAAGCCCGGGGGCGCGCCTCATGCTGCCCAGCGCCAACGGCGTCCGTGACGCCGTACGGGGGTCGTTGTTCTCCGAGCCTTCCGAGGGCGCGCCCGAGGGGACGCCGAGCGTGGACGTGCTCCGGGGCCGGGTCGCGGAAGCGTGGCGCCTCTGGCACACCTCGCGCTTCCAGCGCTCCGAGGTGTCGGCGCTGTTGGCGGGGCTCATCCGCGACGCCCAGTCGCTTCCCCGCCGGCTCGAAGGGCCGGAACGCCGGCAGGCGTACGCGGTGCTCGCCGACGTGTACCACCTGGCGCAGCAGGTCACGGCGTACGCCGTCGAACCGGAGCTGTACTGGATCATCGCCGACCGTGGCAGGCGGGCCGCGCAGGACGCGGACGACCCACTGAGCCTCTCGGGCGCGGCGTGGGCGTTCGGCAACGGCCTCCGGGAGACCGGCTACGCCGAGGAGGCGATCCAGGTCGCGGAGGAGGCCGCCGAGGCCATCCGCCCCCGACTCGACGACGCGCCGGACGACTTGAGGGGCATGTTCGGCGCGCTGCATCTGCACGCCGCGATCACGTGCGCCCGCGAAGGGCGTGACGGCGACGCGTGGCGGCACTGGGACGAGGCCGACCGGACGGCGGCCCGCCTGCCAGACGGCTACGTCCACTCGTGGACCGTCTTCGGCCGGGCGAACGCCGACTTCCACGCGGTGAGCATCGGCGTGGACCTCCGTACGCCGGGATCGGCGATGAACCGCGCCGAAGCCATCGACCTCGACGCCATGCCGAGCGTCGAACGCCGCTCGCGCGTACTGGTCGAACTGGCCCGCGCGCAGCGCCAACGACGGGACCAGGCAGGCGCGTTGCACTGGATGCGACGAGCGGTCGACGCGTCCCCGGAAACCGTGCGGTACACCCCTTCGGCGCGGGTCCTCGTAGGCGACCTCGCGAAAGACGCCCGCGGCCCCCTCAAATCCGACGCCGTACAGCTCGCCGAGGAGGTGGGGGTGCTCACCGCGTAGGGGGGCAAACTGCCCCCCAGGCCGGTTCCCCGCCGCTCTAAGGTCCCAGGCCTCAACAGAGAGGCGGGGATTTCCATGGGCGACGCGGCCCTTCCTGCTGTCGCGAATACCTCCGAGCCTGCCGCGGCTGTAGTCGAGGCCGTACTCCGTGCGGGCGGGGCGTGGGCCATAGCGCCGGCGGATTGGCCGGCGGCGAGTGAGTGCCGCACTGATCGGGCCGTACTGGCGCGCGTACGGAGCGCGCTCGGCCGTATGAAGTGGCTGTTCTCGTGAAGAGCCAGGCACGGGCGGCACTGGCCCGGCTCATCGCCGAACGCGGCATCAACGGGGTGCTCGTATTCCCCAAGTCGGCCGCCGCAAAGGCATGGTGGAGTGAGTCGGCGAGTGGGGCGGATCGGCTGCCCGGGTCGATCGCTTTTCCGCCGTGTCAGTGTCCCGAGCACCGCAATGGGCGCGGCAGGGCCGATACGGACGTGAAGCTGACCGCGCGCGACGTCAGCGACCCCCGGAACGGGGTCGGACAATGACGCGCCCTCCCGTACAGCGGCGGCTCCGCCTGGCCTGGCACTGGTGGTTGCTGTACGGGCAGTTCTCTCGGCCGGTGCGTGCCGTATGGCCCAGTCGGCGTCGGGTGCATGAGGCGGTGGCGGCTCGGTGTGCTGAACCCGGCTATTACGACGCGGCGTTGCGGCGAATCGCGCTGCGGATCAAGAGCAGTGAAATCGCGGCGGGGAAACCGGACGAGAGTCGGCTGCTCCGGCGGCTCCTCGGTTCGGAAGCCGAACAGATCATGAGGAGGGGCCGATGAGCCGCAGCTACCGGTACGTGACGTGGAAGATCACGGAGGACACGTCGACGTACCCGGACTACCGCGCCGATTGCGTCACCGGGGAGGAAAAGGACTGCGGCGAAATGATCCGCTCCGGCGGCCTGGAATGGGTCGAGGAATGGATGCGCCGCCACACTCAGGAGACGGGCCACACCCGCTACTGCCGCATCATTGCCGACTACGTGACGATGGAACCCCCAGAGGGGTACGCGGGCCGCCCCGTCATCGGCGAGACGACGCCGCCCCGGCTCGTACTCCCTACCCGGCCCGCGAGCAGCGGTGGCGGCGGTGGCGAACAGTGACTCTGGCCCGGTTCTCCGCGCTCGCCGTGACAACGGCCTCGTTCGTGAGCGTCCTCGCATTCGCGCTCACGCTGATCGTCGCCGTCCGTCCCTGACACAGATCGTCAACTGATCGGTTCTTATGGGACTGGTCGCCGCACCGGCCTTGCGTGAGGGTTTTCAAGGAGGCGGCAGTGCGGCATTCGCGCGCTCCGCCCGTTGCCGCGCCGAGTGTTCAGGCGCATTCACGAGAGAAGGAAACACACCCATGCGCGCCCTTGTGGTCGATCACGGCGAGGCCGGACCCGTCCGGTTCGCCGATGTCGATGAGCCCGTACCGTCCAGCGACGAGGCGCTGGTAGAGATACGGCACATCGCTCTCAACTTCGGAGAGCTGAACTACGTGGAGCAGTGGCCGGCGGGCGCTGTGCACGGTCACGACGCGTCCGGCGTCGTGGTGCGGGCAGCGTCCGACGGCTCGGGGCCGCCCGAAGGCACGCGCGTCGTGCTGGGGATGTCCGCCCACGCGTGGGCGGAGCGGGTGGCGGTCAGGCCCGCGTCGCTCGGCATCGTTCCCGAGGGGGTGGACCTGGCCGAGAGCGCCGCGCTGGGTATCGCCGGAGTCACCGCGCTGCGGGTGCTGCGCAAGCGTTCCCTGCTGGCGCGCGACGTCCTGATCACCGGCGCCAGCGGGGGCGTGGGGCACTTCGCCGTCCAACTGGCGGCGCTGGCGGGCGCACGGGTGACGGCGCTCGTGGGTTCGCCGGACCGGGCCGCCGGACTCCGCGAACTCGGGGCCGACAGGGTTCTGACCGACCTTTCCGACCTGACCGACCTGGCCGAGACCGCGTGCCGGTTCGACCTCGTCCTGGACACGGTCGGTGGGCCGCTGACGGTCCAGGCGTGGAATCTTCTCGCCGAGGGCGGCACCATCCACGTGGTCGGTTACTCCTCGGCGCAGGACACCACGTTCCCGTCGGGGGTCCTGTTCGGTTTCGGTGAGCCCCGCACCATTTCCACCTACGGCGACATGACGCCGACGAGTGAGGAGCTGACGGACCTGCTGGGCCTCGTGGCCGCCGGGAAGCTCTCGGTACCGGTCGGACTGCGCGACGACTGGCGGGACGTGGGCGACGCCGTCCGGGCGCTGTTCGCGCGGAAGGTACACGGAAAGATCGTTCTCGACGTGGCCTGACGTCCGTGGATGAGAATGGAACGATGGACGTACTGGCGGAGGCACTGCGCGTATCGGGTGCGCGAGGGGCGCTCGGGGTCGTGCTGAAGGCCGGAGGAACCTGGGGCCTGTCGCTGGACGCCTCACCGGCAGCGGCCCTGCACGTGGTGTCGCGCGGCACCATGTGGCTCCACGTCCCGGGCGAGAAACCCCTGGAGGTGCAGGCGGGAGACGCCGTCCTGCTGCCGCCGGGCACCGCCCACGGGATAGCCGCCGGGTCTGGTGCGGCGATGGGTCCCTGTGACCGTAAGGCGACGGACCAGGCCCTCACCGACGGCAGTGCCCTGCACCTGGGCTCGACCCCGGCGCAGACGGAAGTGCTCGTTCTGCGCTACGAGCAGGACCCGGAGGTGAGTACCCCGGTGCTCACCTCCCTCGTCCGGCCGATGCACGTCACGAGCCGGGAGAACGCGCAGCTCAGAAAGACCGTCGAGCTTCTCACGGCGGAGCTCGCGCAGCCGCAGATCGGCACCACCGCCGCCGTCAACAGCCTCGTCGACCTGCTGCTCATCCAGTTCGTACGCGTCTGGCTGGCCCGCCACCCGGAGACGCGGTCCGGCTCATGGCTGGGCGCGATGCGTGATCCGGTCGTGCGCGACGCGCTGGCTTGTGTCCACGCCCGACCGGAACACCCCTGGACCACCGAGTCCCTGGCCGCCGCGACGGCGGTCTCCCGAACGACGCTGTCCCGGCACTTCCAGTCCGCCCTCGGACAGACGCCGGGCGCGTACGTGACGCAGTGGCGCATCGACCTGGCGTCCGTCCGGCTCCGCGACACCGACGAACCGGTCGAGTCGATCTCCGGCGCGGTCGGCTATGCCTCTCCGCACGCGTTCAGCCGCGCCTTCCGACGTGCGCGGGGCGTGCCCCCGGGCGAGTACCGCACTCGACTGCGCAAGTGATCGCCTGTCGGTGATCGCAGGCAGGCGATCACCGACGGCCGGACGGCCGCACCACCGCCCGGTCGAACTCGGGTGTCGTAGCAGGCAGGTGGCTGGGTGGCTGCCGCGTGGGGCGGTATTGCGCCCGGCCGACTGCCGCGTTCGTCTCGGACCCTCCGGGTCCAGAGCGCCGGCAGCGGAAGGGAGGGGGTGGGGCGGCTGTCGGTTTGCTGTCTGCGGCCCGTCTCGTGGCTGGGGTTCAGGCTGGCTCCGCTGCGCTGCGCCGCTGGCTGCTGCCGCGATGAGGTGGATGCCCGGCGGCTCGGGTGCGGGAGCGTTTCGGGC
>NZ_JBHVHQ010000664.1:0-4850 GCF_042800135.1 Streptomyces sp. NPDC057654
CAGCGTGCGCGGCTACCGCCAGGTGCACGCCGCCGCCGGCCGGGCCCGCGAGGGGCGCGCGGCGACGGAGGAGCTGCGGGCGGCCGTCGTCGGCGCCCGCGGGCTGTTCGACGAGCTGATCGACGAACGGCCGCGGGGGCGGGCGCACGCCTCGGACCGGCACCGTACGGGCGTTCCGTGGGCGGGGGCCCACGGGCGGCACGAATCGACGAAGGGCGGGACACCGTGACGATGGGACCTACAGGAAGCGGACCCGGCGGCTTTCCGGGGCGCGACGGACGTGAGGGACGAGGCGGGCGTGAGGGACGCGAGGGGCTCGACGGGCGCGAGAGGGCCGAAGAGCGACGGCTCAGCGGGCCGGAGGCGGGCTCCGACGGCCGTACGGGGCGTACGAGCGGTATGGACGACCGTACGAGGCCGCCCGGACCCTACGAGCCGGGCGTGAGCCGCGAGCCCGGACGCCACGAGTCCGGGGGGTACGGGCCGGGGGACTCCGGGCCTGGTCCCGGGCGCGGCGGGCGGCAGGCGCGCGGGGGACGCGGCGCGGCGCCCCCGCCGGGTGAGGTCGAGATTCCGGAAGAGGCACTGCCGGGTGAGGCCCCCGCCGTGGAAGAGGGGGTTCCGCGCGTACCGCGGCAGGGCGGGCCGGACGGCCGGTTACCGCTCCAGGGCGAGCCGCCCGCCGCCTCGCTGCTGCCGCAGGACGACCGCGACCGGCTCCTGCCCCATCTCCGCCGCGCGGTGAACGGCTTCGTCGACGAGCCGCGGTCGTCGGTCCAGGAGATCGACGCGCTCTACGAGGAACTCACCGCACGCCTCACCGACCTCCTCGGCGAACGCCGCCGCGCGCTGCGCGCCGCCTGGAGCGACGACGACGCCGAACCGCAGACGGAACAGCTGCGGCTGGTGCTGCGCGACTACCGCGACGCGATCGAACGACTGCTGGCGGTCTGAGCCCTCTCGCCCCGCTGCTGAGGAGCCGTCGTCGTCGGCGGCGTCCGGCCCGGGTTCATGTCCGCCATGACGCCCCCGAGCTGGCCCAGCGAGAGCGGCGGGGCGGGGAGGGGGTGGGCGCCCTCCGGGCGGAGCGCGTCGAGGAGCAGCGCGAGATGCCGGCGCCAGGAGCCGGGGGCGACGGCGGCGAAGGCGGGCACGGACCGGCCCAGGGCGGCGAGCTGGAAGAGGATGTCCTCGGCGGTGACGTCCGGCCGCATCGTGCCCTGTTCCTGGGCGCGGGCGACGAGCGTCAGCACGGTCTCGTGGTTGTGCTCGCGGAGGGCGTCGAGCGACGGTACGCCCTCGACGCCCGTGGTGATCAGGTCGGCGGCCCCCCGGTCGGCGGCGACGAGGGAGAAGATCCGCTCCCAGTACCCGCGCAGCGCCTCCCAGGCGTCCTCGACCTCCCGGGCCTGCACGCCCGCCTCGCGCGTCTCGGTGAGCGTGTCGTGGAAGACGGCCTCGATGAGCGATTCGCGGGTGGGGAAGCGGCGGTAGAGCGTGGCGTTGCCGACGCCGGCCCGGCGGGCGATCTCGTCGAGCTGTGCATCCACTACCTGCTCGGCGTAGATCTCGTGGGCGGCCGCGATCAGCAGTTCCCGGTTGCGCCGGGCGTCCCGCCGCAGCGCCGGGGGCTCCCCGGCCGCCTTCTCCGCGCTCGTACTCATGGCCGCACCCTAGCAACAACCGAGGAAGGCTCCCCGCTTCAGCGGAAGCGGGAGCCCCTCCCCGGTCGCGGGTCACTCCGTGACCAGCGCCATCGCGAAGCCGTCGTAGCCCTTGCTGCCGACCGTCTGGAGCGCGGTGGCGGTCACCCGCGGGTGCTCGGCGAGCATGTCGAGGAAGCCGCGCACCCCCCGCACCCCGTCGTCGGTGTGGGCCGGGTCGATCACCTCGCCCGACCGCACGACGTTGTCGCCGATGATGAGCGTGCCGGGCCGGGAGAGCTTCAGCGCCCACTCCAGGTAGTGCGGGTTGTTCGCCTTGTCGGCGTCGATGAAGACGAGGTCGTACGGGGTCGTGTCCTCGGCCGCCAGCCGGGGCAGCGTCTCCAGGGCCGGGCCGACGTGGACCTTGACCCGGTCGGCGAGGCCGGCGCGCGCGATGTTGGTGCGGGCGACCTCGGCGTGCGCGGGGCTGAACTCCAGGGTGTCGAGGCGGCCCCCGGCGGGCAGGGCGCGGCCCAGCCAGATGCTGCTGTAGCCGCCGAGCGTGCCGAACTCCAGGATGCGGCGGGCGCCGCGGAGCTCGGCCAGGAGCTGGAGCAGCTTGCCCTGGTTGGGGGAGACCGCGATCTTCGGCAGGCCGGCCGCGTCGCTGTCGCGCAGCGCCGCGGCGAGCGCGTCGTCGGCCGGGGCGAGCAGCTCGCTGAAGTAGCGGTCGACCTCGGTCCACCGCTGCTGCTCCGACGAACCGGTCGTGCCGGTCGTGCCGGTCGTGCTGTGCGTGCTCTGAGACATGAGGTCCTCGGGGTCCTTTCCCTTAGTTATGCGAACAAAATACTTACTCGACGGGGGGCGCGGCAATCCCTTTCAGACAACTGTGGGAGGTTGTCAGGTGGCCTAGGGGTGTCCTGCGTCTGTTTCCGGGGACTCAGTAAGGTTTCAACCTCCCCTAAGAGGGTGACTGGGCGACGGAGGAGCGGCGGGGCGTGGCAAATGCGGAACGGGGCGGGCTGAGGCGTCCGCCGGGGCAGAGGCCCAGGATCTTCATGGCGCTGGGCGCCCTGTGGCTCGTCGCGGGCCTGCTGGCCGCGCGACAGGCCGCGGCCGTGCTGCGGCTGCCGCCCGAGCGGCGGTTCACGGACCTGGAGACCTGGATCGGCGAGCACGGCGTGCTGCATGTGAACGGCTCGCTGTACGACACGGACAAGTTCACCGGCTCGCCGTTCGCCGGGCTCGTCCTCAAGCCGCTGACCAGGGCCGCCGAGCAGGGGCTCGGCCTCGTGTGGACCTTCGCCACCCTGCTCCTCGTCGTCGCCCTGGCCCTCGTCGCCGCCCGCTCGCTGCCCGGCCCGGTCTCCCGGCGCACGGCGCACCTGGCCGCGCCCGTGGCGATCAGCCTGATGGTGCTCTCCCTGCCGGTGCGGAACACCTTCACCCTCGGGCAGACCAGCATCATCCCGGTGCTGCTCGTGCTCCTCGGCTGCTGCCTGCCGCGGCTGTCGGACCGTACGACCGGGGTGCTCGTCGGCGTCGCGGCGGCGCTCCAGCCCGCCGTCCTGCTCTTCGCGCCCCTGCTGTGGCTGGTGGGGCGCCGCCGCGCGGCCGTCACGTCCGGCGCCGCCTTCGCCGTCTGCACCGCTCTGGCCTGGGCGGCGATGCCGGACGACTCCTGGTCGTACTGGGTGCACCACATCGCGGGCGCCGGCCTCGGCAGCGCCGCCGACGGCCTCGCCAACCAGTCGCTGCACGGGCTGCTGCTGCGCGTCGGGCTGCACGGCCCCGCCGAACTGGCCCTGTACGGGGTGCTCGCCGTCGCGGTCGCCGTCCTCGGGCTGCGCCGCGCCGCGCACTACGCCAAGGACGGGCAGACCCTGCTGGCCACGGCGATCACCGGCTGCGTCGCGGTCGCCGTCTCGCCCACCGCCTGGCAGCACCAGCAGCTGTGGATCCTGCTCGCCCTCGTCGGCCGCGTCGGCAAGCGCCGCGCCGACCGGCTCGTATGGCCCGTGCTCGTCGTGCTCGTCATGACGCTCAGCAGCACCGTGCTCGTCCCCGACAACCCGGTCCTCGGCCCCATCGGCGAGAACGCGCCCCTCCTCGCGGCGCTCGCCGCGGCCTGTGCCGTGCCGTTCCTGACGCGCTCCTCGCCGCTGTGGGAGCGCCCGATGCCGACGCCGGTCGCCGAACAGCTCCCCGGCCGGTTCGCCTGGATCCCGCTGCTCCGCTTCTGGCGGCGACCGCTGACCCGGCCGAACCTGATGCTGGAGCTGATGCTCATCCGCATCGGCTACTTCGTCTACTCCTACATCCGCGGCAGCGCGCCCGACGAGCGGAGCACCGCCGAGCACCACGGACAGCAGATAGTCTCGGCCGAACGGTTCCTGCACATCGACTTCGAGCACTGGTTCAACCATCTGGTGGCCAAGACCCACTGGCTGGAGAGCAGCATGAACTACTACTACGGGACCTTCCACTTCCTGCTCCCGCTCTCCGTGCTCGGCTATCTCTACCTCCGCCGCCCCGCCACCTACCGCTGGGCCCGCACCGCGCTGTCCATCACCACCCTGCTCGCCCTCGTAGGCTTCTGGCTCTACCCGCTGGCCCCGCCGCGGCTGATGCCCGGCCTCGGCTTCATCGACACCGCCAACGGCCCGCAGGACCTCTCCCACCCGGACTACGGCGCGCTCACCAAGCTCTCCAACCAGTACGCGGCCATGCCCTCGCTGCACATCGGCTGGTCGCTGTGGTGCGGCGTGGTAATAGCGATCGTCGCGCCGAAGCTGTGGATGAAGCTGCTGGGCCTGGTCTACCCGCTGCTGACCTTCTCCGTGATCGTCGGCACCGCCAACCACTACGTGCTGGACGCGGTCGGCGGCGCGACGGTCGTCGGGCTGGGCTTCGGCCTCCAGTACGTGCTGACGGGGCCGGGACGGCAGGCGCTGGGGAGACTCGGGAAGACAGGTGGTTCCGCGGGGGCCGCCGAAGACGCTGGGGCCGGTGAGGTCGCTGGGACCGCGGTGGTGCGGGGCGGTGGGGCTCGTACGACCGGGACGGCGACTGTGGGCGACCCCGGTACCACCGATGCCGCTACCCCCGATACCGGGATCGGCAGTGATCCGGAGCCGGTGGGCGCGGGCGGCGAAGAGGAACGTAAAGCCAAGGCTTGACGGCTCGGGGGCTCGTGGGGGG
>NZ_JBHVHQ010000665.1:0-4847 GCF_042800135.1 Streptomyces sp. NPDC057654
GAACCGAGTTCCGGGTCCCGGCCCAGCACGCGCGCGCCGCCGAGCGTTGCCAGGCGCAGAACTTGACGAACAGTCAGAGATGCGGGGTCGTCGGCTCCGAGTCGGCCGACGAGCAGCGCGTTGCGCAGTTCGGTGTGCAGTTCCCCCGACTCGTTGGAGGCGGTGCCGTCCACGCCGAGGCCGACCGGGACGCCGGCCGCGAGCATGGCGGGGACGCGGGCGATGCCCGCCGCGACACGGGCGTTGGAGGACGGGCAGTGCCCGACCCCCGTGCCCGTACGGGCGAAGGCGTCGATGTCCGCGTCGTCCATGTGGATGCAGTGGGCCATCCATACGTCCTCGCCGAGCCAGCCCGTCGACTCGAAGTACGCGGTCGGCCCCATGCCGAACCGCTCGCGGCAGAACCGGGCCTCCTCCACGGTTTCCGATCCGTGCGTATGCAGCCGCACCCCTTTACGGCGCGCCAACTCCGCGCTCTCCTTCATCAGTTGGGTGGTGACGGAGAAGGGGGAGCAGGGGGCGGCGGCGATCTGCGCCATCGAGCCGAAGGAGGGGTCGTGGTGCTCGTCGATGGCCTTCTCGGTCGCGGCGAGCGCGCCCTCGGTGGACTCGACGGCGAAGTCCGGCGGCAGCCCGCCGTCCGAGACGCCCAGGTCCATGGAGCCGCGGGCGAGGGTGAAGCGGACGCCGAGTTCGGCGGCGGCCGACAGTTCGGCGGAGACCAGGTCGCCGGAGCCCTGGGGGAAGATGTAGTGGTGATCGGCGGCGAGCGTCACTCCGCCGCGGGCCATCATGGCGAGCGAGCCGCGGGCCGCCGCGTGCACCATGGGCTCGTCGATCCGCGCCCAGGTGGGGTACAGCGCGACCAGCCAGTCGAAGAGGCGGTGCTCCGTGGCGAGGCCGCGGGTGAGCCACTGGTAGAAGTGGTGATGGGTGTTGACCAGGCCCGGAGTGAGCAGATGGCCCGTACCGTCGACGCTCCGGACGACGTTCGCGAGCCCTTCCGGGGCCCTGCCCGCGCCCAGGGATTCGATCCGGTGGCCGGCGATGACGACGTGACCGCTCGCGTACTCGGCGCCGTCGGCGTCGACGGTCGCGATGGCGCAGTTCTCGATGACCGTACGGGCCTCGGGGGCGGTACGGGTCGTGGGGGCGGTACGGGCCGCGGGGGCTGTACGGGCCGTGGGAGCCGTGGGAGCCGTACGAGTTGCGGGGGCCGTTTGGGCCGCGCGGGCCTCGCGCGGGGTGGTGCTGCCGGGGGGTTCCGATGCTGCCATGGTGCCTCCTCGTCCGTTCGGTGGGGAGTGCCGGTGCTTCCCCGCACCCGCTCAGAGATTCGTCAGGTCCGGGGGGATCCCGGCCTCGGCGCCCTCGCGCAGGACGGTGGCCTCTATCAGCCCGTACGGACGGTCCGCCGCGTGATAGACGGCCGCGTCGGCGGTGTCGTTCTCCAGCCCGAACGGCTCCAGATCCACCAGGAAGTGATGCTTGTTCGGGAGCGAGAACCGCACCTCGTCGATCTCGTCGTTGCGGGAGATGACACGCGAGCCCATCTCGTACAGGGTCTGCTGGAGCGAGCGGCTGTACGTCTCCGCGAACGCCTGGAGCATGTCCGCCCGGACCCGCCGGTACGTGCTCTCCCAGGCGGGCTCCCGGTGCGGGTCGCCGCTCCAGCCGAACCGCCAGCGGGCGGAGACCTCGGAGGCGAGGACCCGGTCGTACGCCTCCTCCAATGTCGTGTACTCGTCCTTGACGTAGCCCCAGAACTCCGAGTTGGTGGAGTTCAGCACGACTAAGTCCTTGAGGCCGGAGACGATCTGCCACCGTTCGCCGTCGAAGGCGACCTGGGCGAGGCGGGTCTCCTGCCCGCTGCGGACGAATGAATGCCCGCTCGCCACACTGCCGTTGGCTTCGCCCGCTCCCCCACCGCCCTCGACCCCTCCGGCGATCCGGTCCCAGGCGTACTCCTCGACGCGGATGCGAGCCCGCTTGATCGGCCCCTGGCTGGTGACGAAGTGACGGGCCAACAGAATGCCGAACTGCTCCGCCGATTCGATGCCGTGCTTCTTGGCGAAGGCGTACACGGTGTTCTTCGTCGTGTCGGTGGGAAGGCAGTTGGCGTTGGAGCCGGAGAGGTGGACGTCCTCCAGATCGCCGGAGAGCGCGACGGAGACGCTGAGGTCTTTTATGTGGTGGGTGGCGCCGTTCCGCGTGATTCTGACGACATGGCACTCGGCCTTGCCGTACTGGTTCTGCCCGAGGACGACGGCGGGCGCCGGTCGCGAATGGACTGTCATATCGTGCTAGCTCCCTCGGTATACGGAGTAGCCGAACGGGTTGAGCAGCAGCGGTACGTGGTAGTGCTCGCCCGGCACGACGGCGAAGGCGACCGTCACTTCGGGGAAGAAGGCCCCCGTCTCCCGACCAGCTTCCTCCTCGAAGTAGTCCGTGGTCTCAAAGACGAGCTGCGCGTGGGTAGTTGACTCCGGCAGCGGCGACAGGTCCCGGCAGCGCCCATCGCCGTCGGTGCGCGACTCCCCATGCACCCGCCATCGGCTCGCGTCGCCGGTACGTACCGAGAGTGTGACGGGCACGTCCCGCGCGGGGCGCCCGGCGCTGGTGTCCAGGACGTGGGTGGACACCGACGCGGCCGAGGCGACGCCTCCGGCGGCCCCGGCCCCAGTCGCTCCGACAGGCCCAGTCGTTCCAGCAGGCCCAGTCACTCCAACCGGCCCAGTGCTGCCGTCGCTCATGGCCGTAACGCTCCTTCGGTGACGAGGCGGGCCAGCCGGACGCGATTGATCCTGCCCAGTTCGGCCCGCACGATCTCGTTCTCCCGCTCCGGCGTGTTGCCGATCCGGGCGCGTACCGCGTCGCGCAACTGCTCGCCGCTGAGACCGCTGGCGCAGATCAGGAAGACGTGTCCGAACCGCCGCCGATAGGCCCGGTCGAGTTCCGCCGTCTCGGCTCTGACCTGCTCGGACGCGTCGGCCATGCCCCGCTGCTCGCGGGCGGAGACGGCGTCCCCCGGCGCCGGGCGGCCGAGCGGCGGGTGCCCGGCCACCGCCGCGGCCAGCTCTTCCGCACCGAGCCGGGCGGTGGCGGCGTCACTGGCGCCGAGGAGGGTTTCGGAGTCGGGGTACGGGCGCCGCGCGAGGATCGCCCCGCACCATTCCTCGCTGGTGCAGACCTCGCGCAGCGCGGCGCGGGCCGCGGTGTCGTCGGCTGTGTTGAAGCGGGCGAGGACCGGATCCGTGCTCGGCCTCATATGGGCCTCCGTGGCTGCGATCTGGGGATTCGCTGGGCCGGCCCGCGCGCCGACGGTGCCAGGGACTGTCAGGAACTGCCGGGGACTGCCAGGGACTGCCAGGGACGGCGGGCTGCGCATAGCTAACGCCCTGGGAATCACAACGTCAACACTTTGTTGAAACCATCTGGTGAAATCGGTGCCGACTTGGACTGGCCCGGACCGGTCCGAAGCGCTCCGATCAGTCCGTCAGCGCCCGCGTGATGTGGTCGAAGTCGTCGAGAAGCGCGGCCAGCCGCCCCTCGGGGAGCGCCTGGACCATGCGGGACTCGATGGCGTATACGGCGGCCTGCGCCCCGCCGAGTCGGCGGCGGCCCTCGCCGGTCAGGGTGGCGGGGCGGGCGCGCCCGTGGTCGACGGTCGAGGGGCGGGTGAGCAGCCCGTCGTCCTGGAGGCCGCGCAGGACGACGTTCATGGACTGGCGGGTCACGAAGGTCGCGCGGGCGAGCTCGGCGTTTGACATGCCGGGCCGGGCGGCGAGGACCTCCAGGCAGGCGTACTGCGGAACGGTCAGACCGTGCTCGCGCAGCGCCTGGTCCATGGCGGCGCGCAAGGCGGCGTGCGCGCGCTTGAGCCGGTATCCCACGTGATCGAGTACGTCAGCGGCCGGGTGCGGCGGTTCCACCTGCGAGCTCTCCTGCATGTCCATATTTTGACACCTCCGGGGATCGGGTTTAGCGTCGAGTATGTCAAAGTCCTGACATCGAAAGTTCCGGACGAGCCCGGCACCAGCCCGGCGCGCGTTCCGGAACGCCCCTACGTGAGTTCCGACGCCCATAGCCCCGGCACTCACACTCCGGCATTCACAACTCCGGCATTCCCATCTCCGGTACGCACCCCGTTCCGGCATCCCGAGGAGAGCACTCATGACCGTCAGCATCGATGGCCCCGACTTCATCGCCCTTCAGGTGCGCGACCTGGCGGCGGCCGCGGAATTCTGCGAGAAGAACCTCGGCCTGCGCCGCGCCCCCTACTCGCCGCCCCACGGCGTCGTCTTCGACACCAAGCCGACCCCGATGGCCGTACGCGAACCGCTGCCCGGCACCGACCTGGACTCCGGGCGCCCCGGCCTCGGCGTCGCCATGTGGTTCTCCACCCCCGACACGCAGGCCCTGCACGACCAGCTCACGGCGAACGGCGTCGAGATCCTTACCCCGATCACCGAGAGCCCCTTCGGCCCGATGTTCTCCTTCGCCGGCCCCGAGGGCTACGTCCTGACCGTGCACCAGGCCCAGCCCCAGGAGAGCTGACCGTGACCGCCGTCTCCTTCACCCCCGCCGGGCCGTACTCGCTGGCCGCCTCCAGCCGGTTCCTGGAGAGCTGCACCCCCGCCGCGTACGAGCGCGCCCCCGACGGGGTGCTGCGGCTGGCCTTCCCCGCCGACGACGGGGAGGCCGTCATCGGGTGCGCCGTGCGGCAGGAGGAGACGGCGGCCGACGGGGCCCCGGCCACCGTGCACGCCGAGTACACCCGCTACGTCGACGGGCGGGCGGCCGAGCCCGCCGACGGGTCGCCGGCCGCCGAGGCGGTACGGGCCCAG
>NZ_JBHVHQ010000666.1:0-4847 GCF_042800135.1 Streptomyces sp. NPDC057654
GTGCGGGACCGGAGGTACCCGTCCTTGGTCGCGGTGCAACGGCCCTGTGACGCGGTCGCCCCGCAGACCACCTCGCTGGAACCGGCCGGCGACGGCCTCTACCGCATCCAGTGGACCCACCCCGACTACGGCAAAGGCTGCCTGAAGGCGCTGACCGGAGGGGGCGGGGCGGGGCTGCTGGAGCCGAGGGACAACTGTGAGGACGGCAGCCTGTTCAGCGTCGAACCGTCGGGGGAACCGGGCCTCGGCGGGTACGTGCTGCGCGTCGCGGGCCGGGGCTGCGTGGGCATCGCGCGCTCCAGCACGGCGGAGGGGGCCGAGGCCGTCATGCAGCCCTGCACCGGCAAGGGCCGTCAGGTCTTCCTCATCCGCACCGCGGAGCGGGGCGGGCACGCGGACGGGTCCGGCTCCTCGACCGTGCCCAGGACGCGGGACGCGGGGAAGTAGCCGACGGAGCGGGAGTCGTAGCTCCGGTCCCGGTTGTCGCCGAGCAGTACGAGCATCCCCTCGGGCACGGTCGCCTCCGGCGCGCCGGCCAGGGCGGGCACCTCCGTACGGGGCACGGGGTCGCCCGGGACCGCGGCGACCCGTTTGATGAACCAGTGCCGAGCGCAGATGACGTGGGCGGGGGCCGTACGGGCTACGGGGGCGTCCGGCCAGGGCGCCCGGTACGGCGGCCTCTCCACGACCACCACCGCACCGCGCGTGGGAACCGTCCGGCGGTGCGCCAGGACGCGGTCCCCTTCGTGGAACGCCGGTTCCATGCTGTCCCCGGACACGTCCACGCTGACCAGCCGCCTCTCCGCGGCGCGTACGGCCGCGAGCACGGCGGTGACCACCAGCGCGGGCACGCTGCCCGCCATCCCCCAGGCCGGGCGGCCGGTGGCGACCGCCAGGGCCGCCGCTCCCGCCCAGCAGGAGACCACGGCCGCGTACAGGGTGATCCGGTGGGCCCGCGCGCTCCGGGCTCGGGCCCGCGCCCGGCCGACGGCGGTCTCCGCGCGCGTGAGCTGCTGGGGAACGGCCGAGGGGCGAGGGGCGCCGCTGACTGGGCTCATGTGCCTTCTCCTGTACGGATATCGACGTCGGCTGCACTGACGCTGAAGCTGACGTCGGCGAGAGGGTGGGTACGAGCGGACGGCTCCGGCTCCGCGCCCGCCCGGTAGGGGGAGGCCTGGAGCGCGTACAGCTGCGCGTACCGTCCTCGGCGGGCGATGAGCGCGTCATGGCTGCCCTGCTCGGCGACCTGTCCCCGCTCCAGGACGACGATCACGTCCGCGTCGCGCAAGGCGCCCAGCCGGTGCGAGATGAGGAGGCTGGTCCGGCCCTGCCGGTGGGCGCGCAGCGAGGTGTGGATCTCGTGCTCGGCCGCCGCGTCGAGCCCCGCCGACGGCTCGTCGAGGATCATGAGGTCCCGCTGGTCGCGTACGAACCCCCTTGCCAGGGCCAGGCGTTGGCTCTGGCCGCCGGACAGCATGACGCCGGCCGCCGGGTCCGCCGTGTCCTCCTCGGCGAAGAACATGCGGGACAGGAGCGTGTCGTACCCCTGGGGCAGCGCCTCCAGCACGTCGTGGACGCCCGCGCTCGCGGCCGCGGCCCGTATCCGCCCCGGCTCGTCGAGCGCGGAGAGTTCCCCCTGCGCGATGCTCTCGGCGGCCGTCATGTCGTACTCCATGTAGTCCTGGAACACGGCGCTGATGCGGCGGCGCAGCGCGGTGATGTCGGCGTCGCGCAGGTCGACGCCGTCCCACAGGATGCTGCCGTGCGTCGGGTCGTAGAACCGGCACAACAGCTTGACCAGCGTGGACTTGCCCGACCCGTTGAGCCCCACCAGGGCGATGGAGGCCCCGGCCGGCAGCCGGAGGGTGACGCCGCGCAGCGCCCAGGGGTGCCGGGGCGAGTAGCGGAACCAGACGTCGCGCAGTTCCACGCAGCCCCGCAGCGGGGGCAGTTCGCGGGGCTCGGCGGCCATGGGGAGCTCGGGCCCGGCGCGCACGACGGACTGGTAGTGACCGAGGAGCAGATGGGCGTGGTGCGCCCCGGCGAGGTCGCTCGCGAACGTGGTCAGCGCCCCCTGCACCCCGCCCACGGCGGCCAGGAAGACGGCCACGTCGCCGGGGCTGAGGCCGCCGCCGCCCGCGGCGCGTACCGTCCAGAGCAGTCCGGCGCCCGCCACCACGGCGGCGAGCAGGCCGAGACCGGTCCGCAGCCGGGCCTCCTGGCGGTCGACGGCCCGCCGGGCCGCGTCCGCGCCGCGCCTGCTGCTGAGCATGCGGTCGCGCAGATACCGGCCGGTGCCGAAGAGGCGTATCTCCTTCGCCGCCTCGACGTTGGCCAGCAGCCCCATATAGAAGAACTGGCGCCGCTCGTCCGGCCCGATGTCCCAGGCGGTGGCGGCGCGCCGACGGGACAGCATGAGCTCGGCCACGAGAGTGGGTACGGCGGCGAGCAGTACCAGGGCCATCGTCGGCGGGCTGATGACCAGCAGCGACCCGAGGAACCCGACGACGGTGAACAGCGAGCGCGCGGCTCCGAGCACCCCGTCGACGGCCTGTGTGGCGGCCGGTGAGGCGACGACGGTCTGCTGGGCGAGGCGCAGCCGGTCCAGGAACTCGGGGTTCTCGAACCGCTCCAGCCCGGCGAACCGCCCCACGGCCGTGAACAGCCGGTTCTGCGCGAACAGGCCGACCCTGCGGTCCATTTCGGTCCGCAGGTAGTGCGCGAGATGCGGTATGGCTCCGGTCGCCACGCCGGTAGCCACCAACACCAGCGCGGGGAGCAGGAGTTCGCGTGCGGTCGCCCCGGCGGCGAGCCGGTCGACGATGAGCTTGACGGACCAGGCGGTGACGACCGGGAAGAATCCGGTGGCCAGTACGGGGGCCGCGTAGAGCAGGAAGGTGCCGCCGGCCGCCCGTACCACCAGGCGGAGGGAGCTGAGGGCCGGGGTACGGGTACGGGCGCGCGTACGGTCGTGGCTTTTTGGTGATGGGTGAGGGGCGGGTTCCTGGGGATCTTCGCCCGGCTCATGGGGCGTTGGAGTCGGAGGGGGCATGCTCGTCCTTTCCGGGGCCTGAGTCCGGGGCCTGTGGCAGAGCTCGCCGACGTCGGTCAGTACGAGGCTGGTCAGTACGAGGCGAGGGCCGGGCGCTCCAAGTCGACCTCGTCGGTCATGACGAGGAGGCGGCCGTCCGTGCTCCGGTTGACCTTGAGGACCACGGGGAAGCCCCGTACCTTGCAGGCGTTCGCGACGGCGTCGGCGTCCCGCCCGGTCACCACGCGCGCCACCGGAGCCAGCGCGGAGAGGCTGGGCGCCGCGGCCTCCGCGTCCTGCGGGCTGTCGGCCGTCACCACGGCGATGACCTGCTCGCGTCCGCGCGGCACGCCGCGCGCGTACTCGATGAACTTCGGCAGCTTCTCCTTGCAGGGGCCGCAGGACGGGGAGAAGAACGCGACGACCGTCTCGCTCTCGATCATCGTGTCCTGTACGGGTTCGCCTTCGACTGAGGTGACGGAGAACTCCCCGACCTCGTCGCCGGGGCCGAGGGCGATCCCGCCGCGACCGCGCTCGGAGAGCAACTCGGTGTGCTCGCGCAGGCGTTTGACGACGCCGACGGTGAGGATCAGGTCGAGGGTGCACAACAGACCGACGAGGGCGACGATGGCGATGAGGACGGGCATGGGGGTCTCCCTTCTGGTGGGGATGCGTGGTGCGTTGGATGCGGTGCTGTGGGCTCGGTGTTTTGGGCGCGGTGCTGTAGCGCGCTACGCGCCGGGCTTGATGCGGGCGGAAGCCATGGAGCTGTTGGGGCTCGTAGTGCTCATGGGGCGGAAGAGCGCGACGATCGCGTCGAGCGCGGCCACGCAGCCGCCCACGAGCAGCCCCGCCGCCGCGGCCACAGCCAGCCCCGCGGGCCGGGCCGCCGTGGCTGTCCCGTGCGGCGGCGTCGTACTCATCGCGAAGACGGCGAACATGGCGAGCCCGGCGAGCAGGAGATTGCGCACGATGTGCGGGACGCCGAGCGGGGTCGTGGAGCCGCTGCCGAAGCATCGGCAGACCTCGCGCGCACCACGGGCGACGACGCGGGCGATGGCGGCCGCGAAGGCGGTGAGCAGTGCTGCGGCGAGCGTCAGCCCCAGTCCCACGACAGGGGCCCAGGGCGCCAGGAGCAGCAGGCAGACGGACCACTCGGCCGCCACCACGGCGACGGCGACGGCGCGGGTCGCCGTCCGGGGCACGACGTTCAATCGGCCGAGCGACGCGGCGAACGCGGGGAACGATCCCCGGCCGGCTGTTTTGCCGATGGCAGCGGTCAGAAAGACCGTGCCGATGAGAATGCGAATTCCGAATTCCGCGTACTGCACCGTAATCGACCTCCCATGGAAATTCCCGGACGGCGAAGAGCGCCGGGTACACCGACGGGCGGCAGACCGGATTCGTGCCGCCGGCCGCGGCCCGCCGGTGTACCCGGCCGTGCGTCAGGTCAGATCACCGGGTCAGCATTTCGGGCAGCTGCGCCAGCAGTTGATGGAACCGCAGTACGTGTTGACGCAGCAGGCGCTCCGTGCGCACTGCCAGCACGACTTGAAGCACTGACACGCGAATGCCGAGGCGGATGCCTCCACCTTGGGCACGAACAGGCCCAGAAGCCTGTTGCTCATGGATTCCACTACCTTGGACATGATCCTCCTTCGGTCAGCCGAATCGGAGACGTCGCGAAACGACGGAAGCGCCGTCGAGGAGGCGCGTTCGGATGGATGAGGCGCAATGGTCTTCGAATTTCGACCGTGTCGATTCGCGACAATGCAGGAGCCTAGCGACGCCCGACACGGCGATTCCACTGTCCGGC
>NZ_JBHVHQ010000667.1:0-4845 GCF_042800135.1 Streptomyces sp. NPDC057654
GTGCCGGGCGGCGGCACGGAGTCGCCCTTCGCCGCGCTGGCGCGGGCGCACGCGACGCTGGAGGACGACCCGGCCGGGGCCGCGGAGCGCGCGGAGCGGGCGGCGGAGCGGTTCGGGGAGAGCGGCGAGCGGGTGTTCGCGGGGCGGGCGCGGCTGCGGGCTGGTACCGCGCTCGCGCGGTGCGGGCGGCGGAAGGCGGCGCGCGCGGAGCTGGCGCGGGCAGCGGAGCTGTTCGGCGAGTGCCGGGCGCAGGGGCTGTACGAGCGGACCGTACGGGAGCAGCGGCGCGTCGGCGTCCGGACGGCGCGACCGGCGGCGGGGACAGGGAGCGGGAGTGCAGCGGGTGGGCCGCTGTCGCGGCGGGAGGCGGAGGTCGCGGAGCTGGTCCGGCAGGGGTTCACCAACCAGCGGATCGCGGAGCGGCTCTTCCTGAGCCCGCGCACGGTGGAGACCCACGTCGCGCACGTCTTCGCCAAGCTCGGGGTCTCGTCGCGGGCGGCGGTGGCGGGGCGGCTGGCGGAGGGCGGCGAGGGCGGGGCGGCTGGCGGCGAGGGCGGGGGCGGTACGGGCCGGGGTACGGGCTCGTAGGCGCGTACGTCCGTAGCGCGGGGCCGCGGGTCCGTAGCGCATCAGTAGGTCAGTAGTCGGGCCGGTGTTTCCCCCGATGTGGGCGGGGCGGGCCGGGGCGCACGGTGAAGACCGTAAGCGCCCGACCCCACGAAAAGAGCCCCGAAATGCCTGAGCTCATCGAAACCGTCACCGAACCGGCCCCCGCCCCCGTCGCCGCCCCGGAGTCCGCTCCCGCCATCACGGCGCCCGAGCAGATGCCCGAGCGGATGCCGGAGCGGATGCCCGAGCAGACGGCCGCCGCACCCGAGCCGACGCTGGAACCCTTCGTCGACCCCCTGCGGATCCCCCCGGTCCTGCGCCCGGAGACCGACCCCGGCACCGGACTGGCCGAACTGACCGTCACGACCCGCCCCGTCCTCCTCCCCCTGCACTCGCAGCTCCCGCCGTCGCTCATGTGGGCGTACGACGGGCAGCTCCCCGGGCCGACCGTCGAGGTACGGCGCGGCGCCCGGCTGCGGGTGGCGTGGACCAACGGGCTGAGCGGCCCGTACCCCCTGATCAAGGTGGAGACCAAGGTCCAGGCGAACACGATGCGCCCCGGCTACGACCCGGACGCGGACACGTTCGACCGCCGGGCGCCGAAACTGCCGGCCTGGACGGTGGTGCATCTGCACGGTGCGCGCACCGGCGGCGGCAACGACGGCTGGACGGACAACGCGGTCGCGCCGGGCGAGACGCAGCTCTCCGAGTACGCGAACGACCAGGCGGCGGCCACCCTCTGGTACCACGACCACGCCATGAACATCACCTCGCTGAACGTGATGACGGGCCTGGCCGGCATGTACTGGATCCGCGACGAGGAGGAGGAAGCCCTCGGGCTGCCGGACGGCGCGCGGGAGATACCGCTCATGCTGTGCGACCGGAACCTGGACACCGACTGGGAGGGCCGCCTCACCGGCCGCCTGATGCACAAGGTCTTCCGCAACGAGCAGGATGTGCCGCTGCCCTTCTACGGGCCGTACACCCTGGTCAACGGCGTGATCCAGCCGCATCTGGAGGTGGCCGCGCGCTGGTACCGGTTCCGGATGGTCAACGCCTCCAACGCCCGCTTCTTCACCCTGCGGCTCTGCCACGAGGACGGCACTCCGGTCGAGCGGGAGCTCGTGGACCGGGCCTTCCATCAGATCGGCACGGACAGCGGGCTGCTGCCCGAACCCGAGCCGCTGCCGGAAGAGGGCCTGACCCTCGCACCCGGCGAACGCGCCGACGTGCTGGCCGACTTCTCCGTGCTGCGCGGCATGCGCGTGCACTGGGTCAACGTCTCGACGAACCCGCCGGGCCCCGCGCCCTCGCCCCAGGTCATGCAGTTCCGGGTCGAGGACGAGGCGGCGGACGATCCGTTCGCGCTGCCGCCGCGGCTGAGCCCGTCGTACGAGCGGCTGAGCCACGCCACCGCCCCCGACCACGAGCACCGGTGGGTCGTGCTGACCCCGCCCGCCGCGACCGGGATGCCGATGATGTGGGAGATGGAGACCGTCGAGGACGCCTCGTCGGTGCCGATCCCCAGCGACGGCGTGGTCCAGGTCCGTCGGCCGGGCCGGCCGCTGCTGACGCTGCGCCGGGTGGCGACGCTGATGGACGACGCCACGACGTTCATGGTGCGCCAGGACGGCTGGGAGCAGTGGAACGTCCTCAACCTGGGCGGGCCGGTGCACCCCTTCCACATCCACCTGGTCCGCTTCCAGGAGACGCGTCGGCAGAACTTCGACGCCCGCGGCTTCCAGCCGCTGCTGCGCGCCGACGGCACCGTGCGCGGCCACGGCACCGTCACGCCCGTCACCTTCACCGAGGAGGTGCCCACCGAGGGCGCCGACCGCGGCTGGAAGGACACCGTGCGGGTCGGCGACGCCGCTCCGCCGCCGGCGGGGTCCGGCCAACTGGTCTCCGTACTGGGCCGGTTCGACGGCGCGAGCGGCCGCTACATGTACCACTGCCACATCCTGGAGCACGAGGACGAGGCCATGATGCGCCCGTTCACCGTGATGCCCGGCCAGGTCATGGACATGCACCCCGGCATGGGCCACGGGGACGAACACGGCGGCGGTGGCGGTGGCGGTCACGGCATGGAGCACGGCGCCGCCGAAGGCCCGGAAGGAGGCCACTCCTCATGACCGCCGTGGATCGCCCACCCACCGCCCGCCCCGAGACACCGAAGGAGCGAACCGCCATGACCGCCCCGGCTCCGGCCCCGGCTTCAGCCCCGGCCGGCCCCCTCGGACCGCACCGCGGCGAAGGACACCGCGTACGGCCCACCGGAGGCCAGACCCGCGCCCTCCCCCTGGAGAGCCCGGCCGACATGTCCGAACGGCTGCCGCTGACCTACCACGCCGCCCACACCGTCTCGACGTCCCGGCACGAGATCGTCCGGGTCCTCGACGGCCAGGACGACCGGCTGCTCGTGATCGCCGGGCCGTGCTCGGTGCACGACCGGGCCGCCGCCCTCGACTACGCCGCCCGGCTGCGGGCCGCCGCGGCCGGGCTCTCCGAGGACCTGCTCGTCGTGATGCGGGTCTACGGCGAGAAACCGCGCACCTGCCTGGGCTGGCCCGGCCTGGTCGGCGACCCCGGCCTGGACGGCGGCACCGATGTCGGCCGGGGCCTGGCCGAGGCCCGGTCCCTGATGCTCGACATCGCCGAGTCCGGGCTGCCCGTCGGCTGCGAATGGGTCAACCCGCTCGCCCCGGCCTACCTCGGCGACGTCGTCAGCTGGGGGTCCGTCGGGGCCCGTACGGCGGCGAGCCAGGTACACCGGGACATGGCCAGCGGCCTGCCGATGCCGATCGGCGTCAAGAACACCGTCGACGGCTCGGCGCAGATCGCGATCGACGCGATACGGGCCGCCGCCGCCCCGCACGCCTACCTCGGCCCGTCCGCCGACGGGCCCGTGTCGGTGCTGCGCACCAGCGGCAACCCGCACTGCCACCTCGTACTGCGCGGCGGCGCGGACGGCCCCAACTACGGCGCGGCGCACGTCCGCCGGGCCGGCCGGGCGCTGGCCGACGCCGGGCTGCCGGTGCGGATCGTCGTGGACGCCAGCCACGGCAACAGCGGCAAGCGGCACGAGCGGCAGCCCGCGGTGGCCGAGGACCTGGCCGTACGGATCGCCGACGGCGACGCCGCGCTCCGCGGGGTGCTGCTGGAGAGCTTCCTGGTGCCCGGCCGCCAGGACCGCTCCCCCACGAAGCCGCTCGTCTACGGACAGAGCATCACCGACTCCTGCATCGGCTGGGACGCGACCGCCGACCTCCTGCGCGAGCTCGCCGGGGCCGCCCGCGCCCGCCGCGCCGGCTCCCTCCCCCGCGCCCGGAACGGCGCGGCGGGAGCGGACGCGAACGCGGAGTGGGCCTCGGCCGCCCTGGGGTCCGCACCGCTCATGGAAAGGCGATGAGCCCCCGTGTCCACCTCGCTCCGCTACCCCAGCACGGACCGCCGGTCAGCTGACGGCCGGACCCCGGAACCGTCGGCCCCGCGCCCCTTCGACCTTGGGGACGTCGCCCGGTTCAGCAGCCCGCTGACGCGGATGCTGCTGGCGAGCGACGGTCTGACCACCACCCTGCTGGAGTCCGCGCTCCGCACCCCGCTGCGGCTGCGCGTGCTGCACCAGGGGGTGGCGCCGGCCGCCGCGCAGGACGCCCTCGTCCGCCGGTGCCTGGGCGTCGGCGGGGACGAGCCGGTCCTGGTGCGCCGGTCGGCGACGGCCGACGCCGAGCTGACGCCCGTTGGGCTGAACCGGGTGGTGGGGGTGGGGCCCGACGACCCCGCGCTGGCCGCGTGCGTACGGAGCGCCCGCACCCCCATCGGCTACGGGCTGCGCGCCGCGGGGGCCATGCGCGGCCGGCGGCTGGTGGAGGTCGGCGTCGCCGGGTGGGAGCGCGACGGCCGCGTCCTGCCCGCCGTGTTCAAGTCCTACGTCGTGCTCGACGGCGACCTGCCCTGGCTGTTCATCCGCGAACTCTTCAACCCGCTATTGATCCCGGCGGGGCGGGACGGCGACGGACGGGGGTCGGGGGTCGCCGGGCGGGCGCAGCCGCTGGAGGCACGAGTCGTGGGGCGGAGGCAGCCGCGCTCGTACGCGACG
The DNA here is from genome assembly GCF_042800135.1 of Streptomyces sp. NPDC057654. Classification (NCBI taxonomy): domain Bacteria; kingdom Bacillati; phylum Actinomycetota; class Actinomycetes; order Kitasatosporales; family Streptomycetaceae; genus Streptomyces; species Streptomyces sp. NPDC057654. The sequence goes on from NZ_JBHVHQ010000667.1 coordinate 4,709, forward strand.
CGGGCTCCGGCGCCGATGACGGCGACCGTCCCGAGGCCGGCCCCGAACGACGACGCCTTCTGGCTGCAATTCGGGGGGCAGGCCACCGGGGCGCTGCTCGCGGCGGCGGCCGGGCTGGTGCGGTACGCGACCGGGGT
>NZ_JBHVHQ010000668.1:0-4835 GCF_042800135.1 Streptomyces sp. NPDC057654
CGCGTGGACAGCGCGCGCAGCTCCGAGGCGCGCCAGGGCTACGACGCGCACCGCGCCCGGCGGGACGCGATGCGGCGCACCGTCCAGGACCTCGGCGGCACGCCCGAACCCGCGGCCGCCGCGTACACGCTGCCCTTCGCCGTGCCGGACGCGCAGGCCGCCGTGCGGCTCGCGGCCGAACTTGAGGACCGTGTCACGGGCGTCTACGCCGACCTCGTACGGGCCGCCACCGGCGGGCTGCGCCGCGGTGCGGCCGACGCCATGCGTGAGGCGACGGTGCGTGCGGTGCGGTGGCGGGGCGGGAGCGTAGCCTTCCCAGGGCTCGCCGAGCGGGCGGGAACACCGGAAACGTCGGCGACACCCGGTGCCGCGAGCGGCAGCGCCGACGCCATGTGAGCCCCGCCGCCGCGCCCGGCCCCACCACGACCGACCCCGCCGCGACCGACCCGTCTGAAACCGACCATCTGAAAGGGACAGCTCAGGGATGACCGACGCGAACGACCGCCTCCAACCGCCGGAGCGGCTGGTACGCACCCTGAGCGCCCGCCAGGGGCCGGCCGGCGACGCCGCGCGGGACTGGCTCGACGCCCTGCCCGGCCGGGCCGCGCACTACCTGGAGCGCTGGGAGCTGACGCCCGAGCGGGTCCAGCGGCCCGGCGGCCGGGCCAGCATGGTCGTCCTCGTACGGCAGTCCGACGGCACGCAGGCCGCGCTCAAGCTCGGCCTGCTCGACGAGGAGACCGCGCAGGAACACGCGGCGCTCACCCAGTGGAACGGCTGGGGCGCGGCGCGGCTGCTGCGCGCCGACCCGGAAGGCGGAGCGCTGCTCCTGGAGCGGCTGCACGGGGACGTCAGCCTGCGTTCGCTGCCGGACCCGAAGGCCATGCTGGAGGCCGCCGCCACGTTGCAGCGGCTGTGGGTGAACCCGGAGGAAGGGCACCGCTTCGTCTCCGTCGCCGACCGTACGGCCGTACTGGCGGGCGCGATGCGCGAGCACCGCGCCCAGCCGTGGGCGGCGGACGCCGAGGCCGTCGTCGACGAGGCGCTGGAGCTGCGCGACGCGCTGATCGCCGACGCGCCCGGCGACGCGCTGCTGCACGGCGACTACCACCAGGGGAACGTGCTCGCGGGCGACCGCGTCCCGTGGCTGGCCATCGACCCGAAGCCGCTGGTGGGCGAGCGCGCGTACGACCTGGCCCGGCTCGTACGCGACCGCTGCGACACCCTCCTGGCCTCCTCCGGCGCCGCCTCCGCCGCCCGCCGCCGCATCTCCAAACTGGCCGACTCCCTCGATCTCGACCGCGACCGGCTCCGCGGCTGGTCCCACTTCCGCACCACGGAAGCCGCCCTCCGAAGACTCTCCACAGGCCATCGCCAACAAGGCGAACTCCTCCTGGAATTCGCAGACTTGCTGTAACCCAGCCGGCCTTTCAGCCCATCCGGCAATTGAGGACCGGGGTCCGGGGCAGCGCCCCGAAAAACCCCAGCCCCCACTGCCCCAGGACGCCCTCAGCCCGTCACACGGGCAACGGCCTCGGAGACCGAAAGCTCCTCCCGCTCCCCCGTCCGCCGGTCCTTCAGCTCCACGACCCCCTCGGCCGCCCTCCGCCCCACGACCAGAATCGTCGGCACGCCGATCAGCTCGGCGTCGGTGAACTTGACGCCCGGCGAGACCCCGGCCCGGTCGTCGACCATCACCCGCGTCCCGGCCGCGTTCAGCCGCTCCGCGAGGTCGAGCGCCAGCTCGGTCTGCTGGGCCTTGCCCGCCGCGACGATGTGCACGTCGGCGGGGGCGATCTCGCGCGGCCAGCAGAGCCCGGAGCCGTCGTGGGTCTGCTCGGCGAGCGCGGCGACGGCGCGGGAGACGCCGATGCCGTACGAGCCCATGGTCACGCGCACCGGCTTGCCCTGCTGCCCGAGCACGTCGAGCCCGAACGTGTCGGCGTACTTGCGGCCGAGCTGGAAGATGTGGCCGATCTCGATCGCCCGGTCCAGCTTCAGGCCGGCGCCGCAGCGGGGGCACGGGTCGCCCTCCTCGACGACGACCACGTCGAGGTACTCGTCCACGTCGAAGTCCCGGCCGCACACCACGTTGCGGGCGTGCGTGTCGGCCTTGTTGGCGCCGGTGACCCAGGCCGTGCCGGGGGCGACGCGCGGGTCGGCGATGTAGCGGAACGCCTTGCCGGCCAGCCCCTGCGGGCCGACGTAGCCGCGTACGAGGTCGGGGCGGCCGACGAAGTCCTCGGCGGTGACCAGCTCCACGACGGCGGGCGCGAGGTGTTCGCCCAGCTTGCCGAGGTCCACCTCCCGGTCGCCCGGCACGCCGACGGCCGTGATCTCGCCGTCGACCTTCACGAGGAGGTTCTTGAGCGTCGCGGAGGCCGGGACGCCGAGGTGCTCGGCGAGGGTCTCGATGGTCGGGGTGTCGGGGGTGTCCAGCTCCTCGACGGGGCCGTGCCCGGTCTCGGGCACGGGCGGCACGACCGCGGTGACCGCCTCCGTGTTGGCGGAGAAGTCGCAGGCCGGGCAGTCCGCGAAGGTGTCCTCGCCGGCCTCGGCGGGGGCCAGGAACTCCTCGGACGCCGAGCCGCCCATCGCGCCGGAGACTGCGGAGACGATGCGGTAGTCCAGGCCGATCCGGGCGAAGATGCGGGTGTACGCCGCGCGGTGCAGGCGGTACGCCTCGGCCAGCCCCTCGTCGGAGGCGTCGAAGGAGTACGAGTCCTTCATCTGGAACTCGCGCCCGCGCAGCACGCCGGAGCGGGGGCGCGCCTCGTCGCGGTACTTCGTCTGGATCTGGTAGAGGATCACGGGCAGGTCCTTGTAGGACGTGCACTGGTCCTTGACCGTGAGGGTGAAGATCTCCTCGTGGGTGGGGCCGAGCAGGTATTCGGCGCCCTTGCGGTCCTGGAGGCGGAAGAGCAGGTCGCCGTACTCCTCGTAGCGGCCGCTCGTTTCGTACGGCTCCTTGGGCAGCAGGGCGGGGAGCAGCACTTCCTGGCCGCCGATGGCGTCCATCTCCTCGCGCACCACCCGCGAGACGTTCTCCAGCACCTTCTTGCCGAGCGGCAGCCAGGTCCAGATCCCCGCGGACGTGCGGCGGACGTAACCGGCGCGGACCAGCAGCTTGTGACTGGCGGTCTCCGCGTCGGCCGGGTCGTCGCGCAATGTCTTCAGCATCATCGTGGACATGCGCTGGACGTGGGCCATGGTGATCTCCTGCGTGCGAAGTGGGATTCCCAGGAGATTAGCCGCCACTGCCGACAGCCGGGAAATGGGTTCCCTCACGCCCCCGCCCCGCGCGTCACCTCGGCAGCGGGAGCAGCGCCCCCATCACCGCGTAGGCGCTGGGCGCGGACGGGAAGTGCACCGGTCGCGCCAGGTCGCGGTAGCCGAGTTTGCGGTAGAGGGCGCGGGCCGGGCTCTCGGTGTCGATGGCGGAGAGGATCGAGCGCGGTTCGTCGGCGGCGTCGGTGATGGTGGTGATCAGCGTCCGGCCGATGCGCCGCTTCTGGTAGGCGGGGAGCACGTGCAGTTCGGTGATGACGAAGGCGTCGTCCAGCCAGGCGTCGTTGCCCTCCCCGCGCAGATACGGTTCGACGACGGTCGCCCACCAGTGGTGGCGGTCGTTGGGCATGCCGTAGACGAAGCCGACGAGCCGGCCGTCCTCTCTGGTCGCGCCGAGCGCGCGGGCTCCGGGGTTCAGCAGGTGCCGCAGCACGATCTGGCGGCGTACGCCGATCTCGTCGTCGGTGAGCCCGAAGGCGAGCGCCTGTACGGCGAGGGCGTCGTCCACGCGCGCGGCGAGGTCGAGTGGACCGACCACGATGTCATCCATGCGGGGAGGCTACCGGTGCGGCGCCGTGCGCGTCCGCCCCGCGACGCCGCCGGGCGGCTCCGGGCTCCTCAGAACAGCACGCTCATGAACGCGCCGACCTCCTGGAAGCCGACGCCGCGGTACGTGGCGCGGGCCGCCGTGTTGAAGTCGTTGACGTAGAGGCTGACGACCGGGGAGACGTCGCGCAGGGCGTACCCCAGGACGGCCGCCATGCCGCTCTTGGAGAGGCCGCGGCCGCGGAACTCGGGGGCGACCCAGACGCCCTGGATCTGGCAGGCGCGCGGGGTGGCCGCGCCGATCTCGGCCTTGAAGACGACGCGGCCGTCCTCGACGCGGGCGAAGGACCGGCCGGCGCTGACGAGTTCGGCGACGCGCGCCTGGTAGAGGAGGCCGCCGTCGCCCGCCAGCGGCGAGACGCCGACCTCCTCGGTGAACATCGACACACAGGCCGGCATGATCACGTCCATCTCGTCCTTGCGGACGCGGCGGACGAGCGGGTCGGGGGCGATGTCCGGCGGCATGGACTCGGCGGCCATCAGCGGCTGGTGGGCGCGGACCTCGCGGGCCGGTCCCCAGCTGGGCTCCAGCAGCGACCACAGCTCCGCGGTGGCCTCGGTGGGGCCCACGATGGAAGAGCAGCGGCGACCGCTGCGGCGGGCGCGGTCGGCGAAGGCCCGTACGGCGGCGGGTCCGGCGCAGATGGGCACCAGGTTGGCGCCCGCGTAGCACAGGGACTCCAGCCTGCCGTCCGTGTACCAGCCCCACATCTCGCCGCCGAGGCGCCACGGATCGAGCCCGGCGACCTGTACGCGTGCGGCGACGAAGGCGTTGGCGACCGGGTCGCGGTCCAGTACGGCGAGCGCCGCGTCGAGCTCTGCGGGCTCCAGGACCCTGGTGGTGGTCGTCGTCAACACGTGTCGGATTGCCTCACCGGTTCGGGCCGCGGGCCATGGGGGATCAGGTCTTGGCACTGTACCTCGCGTGTCCGGCACCGCAC
>NZ_JBHVHQ010000669.1:0-4830 GCF_042800135.1 Streptomyces sp. NPDC057654
GGGCACGGTGTCCGGCCGGGGGCGGGCGCCGCCGCCGCTGCCGTGATCCGCCGCGGCGGCCGGTGCGGCGGGCGCCGCGGGCTGCTGCGTACGGGCCCGGCGCCGCTCCTCCACCCGGTCGCGGGCCGTGGCGAGCGCGCCGAGTTCGGGCCCGGTGGCGCCGAGCAGCCTTACCAGGGCGTCGAAGCGGTCGGTGGGCGGCAGCGTCTTGCCCGCGAAGTAGTCGCCGATGACGCCGTGCGCCCAGCCGGTGCTGGCGGCCAGTTCCCGGTAGGTCAGCTGCGAGTCGCCGCGCTGCCGGGCGGCCCTGCGGCGGAGCTGGCGCAGCAGGGCGGCCAGCGCCTCCACGCTGTCGACGGCTCCCAGGTCCGCGCGCCCGCCGCCCGGTCCGCCGCCCGGCTTGTTTCCGGCGGTTCCAGCGGCCCCAGAAATTCCCTCGAATCCCCCGGGCACCCCGGATTCTCCACTCACGTACGCCACATCCCATCCGGCCGTATAGGTAAACCGCAGATCCCGTGCGCCACCCGGTTGTCCGGGCCCATCCGAACCTGTCCGACGGCGGCCGTTTCCCCCGCGAAGACTGAAGTTGATTGTGCAAGCGTTGCCCCGTTCAGACAACCTCTTCTACCCGATGATTTCCGTCACGGCGCCCCGTACGGCATTCATGTGATTGCCGTTCAGGGACCGGAATGGGAATCTCTGAAGGAGATTACGCACAATGAGTCAGGTCTGTAACAAGCAGCAGCCTCAGCTGCCGTCGCCGAGCCAAGCGGCGCTCCGCGACCTGTACGACAGCGTCGACACCCCCGTCGCCACCGGCTCGGCCCACTTCATGCGGGCCGGCAGCGAACTGCACCTCGTCCACCGCGACCTGGAGCTGGGCGACCGGCGTCAGGCCGGGGTGCGCGTCGCCTGCGCCGCCGCGGCGGTCCGGTCGGCGCTGGCCGACTACGAGTCGTCCCGCGACATCGCCCGCGAGCTGGGCTTCCACGCGGTGCACGACGCCCGGCTGCGGGCCGCGGGCCGGGAGGGCGTCCAGGTGCTCGACGTGCTCCGCGAGGCGGGCTCGCAGGGTCTGGTGGCGCTCGACGAGGAATCGCTCGCGGACATCGCCGCGCAGTACGCCGAGGGCGGCGACGAGTCGGCATTCGGTGGATTCATCGACACGCTGCGGGTGTTCTCCGCAGAACTCGACACATTCGCCCGCAACGCCGACGCCGAAGGCCCCGTCGAGTGGCAGCAATTCGCCTGGAAATCGATCACGGAATTCGACCGGATTCGAATCCGCGGGCAGGCGATCGCCATCATCAACATCTTCGGAATGACCAACGCAACCACCGCGGTCGGCTGACAAACCGATACGCCCCGTCAACTTCTTTAAGGAGGAAGGACGGATGAGTCAGGTCTGTAACAAGGCGCTCCAGCTGTCCCAGCAGGCACTGAGCGACAAGAAGCGGCTCGCCCAGCACGCCGGCGCCGAACTGCTCGCCGCGGCGAGCGACCTCTTCAAGGCGCTCGAACTCGCCGAGCACGAGGACGCCACGACCACCGCGGCCGTGTACGTCGCGTCGGCCGAGAAGCGGCTGCGCCACGCGGACGAGCTGCTGGCCGAGGTCGGCGCGATCCTCGCCACCGGCGAGCTGACCGAGGAGACCCGCGACTGGTACCGGAACCTCGACTACGACCGGCTGTACCGCACCGGCGTCGAGCTCGGCATGACGTCGCGCGGCGCGGAGCTGTGGTCGGAGATCACCGAGGTCACCGTGGCGCAGGGCCCCACGGGGGTGTGCCGGGCGCTGCGCGACCGGGTGCTGGCGACGGCCTCTCTGATGGCCGGATGGCTGGGCGGGGCCGGCGACGCCGAGTCCGCGGGCCGGATCGTTCGGCTCCAGTCCGCCATGTCCGAGCTGACGGTCCACGCCCAGCTCATGGGGTACTTCAACAAGGTGGAGCCGCGGGACCCGCACTGGCTGCGGTGACCTGCCCGGCGCGTCGTCACACGCGCCACGGCTGACCGGGGCGGCAGCAGGACATCCCCGGGAGGAGAGCGCCGGCCTGGCCGCCGGCGCTCTCTTCCGTGCGCCTCGGGGCCCTACCACAGCGGAGCGGGTTCGTGCGTGCACAGGGCCCGTACAGCCGTCGCACAGGGGGTGCAGGGTCGGGCGGCCCCCGCCGCATGACTAATCTCTCTTCGGCGGTTGCATCATCACGCAACCTTGCGTGACCTCCCGAGTCTCTTGATGACCGGGCGGACTCGTGCCGTGTCATCAGGAGCCGGGTCCGCCGTGGGCGGCCGCTAGAAATCGAGGGGTATGGATGGGCGCAGGCAGAAGGGGTTCGTCGCGAGCGGCGCGGCCCGAGGAGGGCCGCGGCCGGCGTTCGGAGCTGATGATGCTGGGCCTGGCGGTGCTGCTGACGCTGTTCGGCTACGCGTCGGTGGGGCTGGCCACGGAGGGGAAGCTGCCGGCGGAGCTGCCCGTGTACGCCATCGGGATGACGGTGATGGCCATGGGGGCGCACTGGGCGGTGCGGAGGTTCGCCCCGTACGCCGATCCGCTGATCCTGCCGATCGCCGTCGCGCTGAGCGGGCTGGGGCTGGTCCTCATCCACCGGCTCGACCTCGCGTTCGCGCTGAGCTCCCCGAAGCGGGCGGTGACGGTGGCGCCGACCCAGCTGATGTGGGGCGCCATAGGCATCGCGGTCTGCGTCGCCGTGCTGATCTTCCTCAAGGACCACCGCCATCTCCAGCGGTACACCTACATCAGCATCACGGTCGCCCTGGTGATGCTGATCGCTCCGGTGTTCTTCGGCGCGGACACGCTCGGCGCCAAGCGGTGGATCACGCTGGGCGCGCTGTCGTTCCAGCCGGGTGAGTTCGTCAGGATCGTCATAGCCGTGTTCTTCGCCGGCTATCTGACGATGCACAAGGACGCCCTCGCGCTGGCCAGCCGCCGGGTGCTGGGCTTCTCGCTGCCGCGCGGCCGGCAGTTCGGGCCGATAGCCGCCGTGTGGCTGCTGAGCCTGCTGGTCCTGATCTTCGAGCGGGACCTCGGCACCTCGCTGATCTTCTTCGGGCTGTTCGTGATCATGCTGTACATCGCCACCGAGCGCACCAGCTGGGTGGTGACCGGTCTGCTGATGTTCGCCGTCGGCGCGACGGTGGTCGGCTCCATGGAGCCGCACGTGCACGGCCGCATCTCCGCCTGGCTGCACCCCTTCGCCGCCCTACAGGACCCGGGCGCCGGCTCCGACCAGCTCGCCAAGGCCCTGTTCGGCTTCGGCAGCGGCGGCATCCTGGGCACCGGCCTCGGCTCCGGCCGCCCCGACCTCATCGGCTTCGCCGCGCGCAGCGACTTCATCCTCACCAGCGTCGGCGAAGAGCTCGGCCTCGCCGGCATGACGGCGGTGTTCCTGCTGTACGCGCTGCTGGTGGAGCGCGGGCTGCGGGCCGCGCTCGACGCCCGCGACTCGTTCGGCAAGCTCCTCGCGGCGGGGCTCGCCAGCGCCCTGGCGCTCCAGGTCTTCGTGGTGTCCGGCGGCGTCACCGGGCTGATCCCGCTGACCGGCAAGGCCCTGCCCTTCCTCGCCCAGGGCGGCTCGTCGCAGGTCGCCAACTGGGTCCTCATCGCCTTGCTGCTGAAAGTCAGCGACGCGGCGCGCAGACCGGCCCCGGAACCGGTGGCGGACCTCGACGAGCAGTCGACGCAGCTGATACGGCGCTGAGAACCCTGGGGCGGGCCGCCGCCCCGGCGGGCTCCTACCGGTAGGCCCCGGCCTGGAGCCCGTACATCGCGGCGTAGCGCCCGCCCAGCGCCAGCAGCTCCCGGTGCGACCCGGCCTCCGCCACACGGCCGCCGTCGAGCACGAGGATCAGGTCGGCGGCCCGTACGGTCGAGAAGCGGTGCGAGACCAGCAGCGTGATCCGCGCCCCGCCGCCGGTCCGGGCCGCCGCGCAGATCCGCTCGAACAGCGCGTGCTCCGTCTCCGCGTCGAGGGACGCGGTGGGCTCGTCCAGGACGAGCAGCAGCGGCTCGGTACGCATCAGCGCCCGGCCGAGGGCGAGTTTCTGCCACTGGCCGCCGGACAGGTCCACGCCGCCCTCCCAGCCGCGCCCGAGCGGGGTCTCCAGGCCGTCGGGCAGCGCGCCGGGCAGCTCGGCCGCGCCCGCCCGCTCCAGCGCCGCCCGGACACGCCCGCCGTCCGCCATGCGGTCCACGTCCCCGACGCCCACGCTCTCGCGTACGGGCAGCTCGAAGCGGACGAAGTCCTGGAAGGCGGCGCTGATCCGCTCCCGCCACGCGGCGGGGTCGCAGGCGGCCAGCTCGGTCCCGTCCAGCAGGACGCGGCCACGGGTCGGCTCGTACATCCGGCACAACAGCTTGACCAGGGTGGACTTGCCGGAGCCGTTCTCGCCGACGAGCGCCACGACGCTCCCGGCGGGCAGGTCGACGCTGACGTCGCGCAGGACGCGGCGGCGGGTGCCGGGGTAGCGGAAGGACAGCCCCTCGACGCGGATGCCCCGGCGCAGCTCGGCGGGGACGGCGGCCGACGGGGCGGGCGGCCGGGCCCGGCGCGCGTACGAGCGCAGCCACCGGAACCGCTCGGCGCTCTGCGCCAGGTCCACCACCACGCCGGTCGTGCTCACCAGCCCGGCGACGTGCCCCACGAACCGGCCGGCCAGCACCACCGCGAGCAGCACCGCGCCCAGGCTCGCCTCGCCGCGCGCGGCGAGGTCGGCGACGAAGCCGACGGCGGCGACGAGGGAGAGCGTGTTGAGCGTCCCGGCGAGCCCGCCGACGGGCGCCACCCGCCACTGCGGGCGCCGCATCA
>NZ_JBHVHQ010000670.1:0-4828 GCF_042800135.1 Streptomyces sp. NPDC057654
GCGTGAAGGCATCAACCTCACCGTCGCGGACAAGCTGACCATCGCCCGCCACCTGGACGACTTCGGCGTCGGCTTCATCGAAGGGGGCTGGCCGGGCGCCAACCCGCGGGACACCGAGTTCTTCCAGCGGGCGCGCGAGGAGATCGACTTCAAGCACGCGCGGCTCGTCGCGTTCGGCGCCACCCGCAAGGCGGGCGTACGGGCCGAGGACGACCCGCAGGTCGCAGCGCTCCTCGACGCCGACACCCCGGTCGTCTGCCTGGTCGCCAAGTCGCACGACCGGCATGTGGAACTCGCCCTGCGCACCACCCTGGACGAGAACCTCGCGATGGTCCGCGACACCGTCTCGTATCTGCGGGGGCGGGGCCGCCGCGTCTTCGTCGACTGCGAGCACTTCTTCGACGGCTACTACGCCAACCCCGGGTACGCGAAGCAGGTCGTGCGCGCCGCCCACGAGGCCGGCGCCGAGGTCGTCGTGCTCTGCGACACCAACGGCGGCATGCTGCCCGCCCACGTCCAGGCGGTCGTACGGACCGTGCTCGCCGACACCGGCGCGCGGCTGGGCATCCACGCCCAGGACGACACGGGGTGCGCGGTCGCCAACACCCTCGCGGCCGTGGACGCGGGCGCGACCCATGTGCAGTGCACGGCCAACGGCTACGGCGAGCGGGTCGGCAACTCCAACCTGTTCCCCGTCGTCGCCGCGCTGGAGGTCAAGTACGGCAAGTGGGTGCTGCCGGAGGGCGGGCTGAAGGAGATGACCCGGATCTCGCACGCCATCGCCGAGGTCGTCAACCTCACGCCCTCCACCCACCAGCCGTACGTCGGCGTCTCCGCCTTCGCCCACAAGGCCGGGCTGCACGCCTCCGCCATCAAGGTCGACCCCGACCTGTACCAGCACATCGACCCCGAGCGGGTCGGCAACACCATGCGGATGCTGGTCTCCGACATGGCCGGCCGCGCCTCCATCGAGCTCAAGGGCAAGGAGCTGGGCATCGACCTCGGCGGCGACCGCGAGCTGGTCGGCCGGGTCGTGGAGCGCGTCAAGGAGCGGGAGCTGGCGGGCTATACGTACGAGGCCGCCGACGCCTCCTTCGAGCTGCTGCTCCGCGAGGAGCTCCAGAAGGGGGAGGAGGGGAGCGCGCCGCGCTACTACCGGGTCGAGTCCTGGCGCGCGATCGTCGAGGACCGCCCCGACGGCACGCACGCCAACGAGGCGACGGTGAAGCTGTGGGCCAAGGGCGAGCGGCTGGTGGCGACCGCCGAGGGCAACGGGCCGGTGAACGCGCTGGACCGGGCGCTGCGCGTCGGTCTGGAGCGGATCTATCCGCAGCTCGCGGAGTTCGAGCTGGTCGACTACAAGGTCCGCATCCTGGAGGGCCACCAGGGCACCGGGTCGATCACTCGCGTACTGGTCTCCACCAGCGACGGGCGCGGCGAGTGGTCGACGGTCGGCGTCGCGGAGAACGTGATCGCGGCGTCGTGGCAGGCGCTGGACGACGCGTACGCCTACGGGCTGCGGCGCGCGGGGGTCGAGCCGCGGGAGTGAGCCGCGTGGGGTGAGGGGGAGTGAGCCGCGCCCCCTCACCCGTAGTCGGGCCCCAGCCCCCATGTGAGCATGTCGTACGCGCGGTCGACGGCGGCGTGGGCCTCGGCCAGGACGGCTTCGGGGGTGGGGCCCTCGGACGACTTCCGCCAGTTCTCGTGGGCGAGGTGCCGGTGGGCCAGCAGGATCTGGCCGGACGCCAGCCGTGTCATCGACTCGTCCGCTCCCGGAGTGGCCGCCAGCAGCTCGGCCGTCAGCTCGTCCGCGTCGCGGTTGGTGTAGCTCACCACGCGGGTCAGCAGGCTCGGGGTCGTATAGAGCATGTCGGCGTAGGCGCGCACCGCCGGGTTCCCGGTCAGGCCCGTGATCGGGTCGAGGGCGTCCAGCCGGTCGTGCAGGTGGGCGCGCAGCGCCGCCAGGGGGGATATGCCCGGCGCGCGGTCCCGCACGACGCGCGCCGCCTCGCCCTGGTGGTCCGCGATGCGGTACAGGACCAGGTCCTCCTTGGTCGGGAAGTAGCGGAACAGGGTCGGTTTGGACACCTCCGCCGCGGCCGCCACGTCGGCCACCGACACCTGGTCGAAGCCGCGTTTCAGGAAGAGCTCGATGGCCGTGTCGGACAGCGTCCGCCGCGTGCGCTGCTTCTTGCGTTCCCGCAGTCCGGTTTCCTCGCTCACGCTTCCACCGTAGCAGATTTTTCGTAACCAAGATAGATTCGTTACCCGGTTGCATTTTCTGTCCCGTGGGCGTTCCATTGACGGCATGACGACGGAAGGAAGCCGTATGAGCACCGCAGTGCTGATCGTGGGGGCGGGGCCCGCCGGGCTGACCCTGGGCTGCTCGCTCGCCCGGTCCGGAGTGGCGGTACGGATCATCGAGAAGGCCCCCGAGTTCCACCGGGGCTCCCGCGGCAAGGGCCTCAACCAGCGCAGCCGCGAACTCCTCGCCGGCCTCGGACTGGAGGAGGAGCTCACGGCGGCGGGAATCGAGCACATCGTGCTGCGCAAGTACCGCGACGGCGTACACCTTGCCGACACCCGCTCCTGGGACTTCGCGGAAGCGCGGCCGGACGTCCCGTACTCCAGCGGTCTGCTGCTGCCGCAGTGGCGCACCGAGGAACTGCTGCGCGGCAAGCTCGCCGAGTACGGGGTGCGGGTCGAACTCGGCTGTGAGCTGACCGGCTTCACGCAGGACGAGCACGGCGTACGGGCCGTGCTCGCCGACGGGCGGACCATCGAGGCGGACTATCTGGCCGGGTGCGACGGCGGCAAGAGCTTCGTGCGCAAGGCGCTGGGCGTCGGCTTCGAGGGGGAGACGGCGGCCGAGGAGATGATGCTCATCGGCGATGTGGAGGCGGACGGCCTCGACCGGGGTTTCTGGCACCAGTGGTTCGGCGAGGGCAGCGGGATCATGCTCTGCCCGTTCCGCGGCTCGTCGCACTGGCAGCTCCAGGGGGCGGCCGGCACGGACGAGCGGGGACGGCTCCCCGAGCCGTCGCTGGAGGTCTTCCAGGACCTCTTCGACCGGGTCGCCAAGGTCCCGGGCGTACGGCTCGCCAACCCGACCTGGCAGTCCACGTACCGCGTCAACGTCCGCATGGCCGACCGCTTCCGCGACGGCCGGGTCTTCATCGTCGGGGACGCGGCGCACGTGCACTCCATCGCGGGCGGCCTCGGCATGAACACCGGCATCCAGGACGCCTTCAACCTCGGCTGGAAGCTCGCGCTGGTCCTCGGCGGCCACGCGGGGACCGGTCTGCTCGACACGTACGAGGAGGAGCGGCTGCCCGTCGCGGCGTGGACGCTGAAGACCAGCAACGAGGGGCTGCGCAGGATCGTGGAGGGGATTCCGGCGGGGCGCATCGGCACGGACGTGGGCGCGAACGCGGAGACCAGCACCCTGGGGGTCGGCTATCGCTGGAGCTCCCTGTCGGGCGGCGCGGAGGAGCGGGCGGCCGAGGGCGAGGGGCTCGCGGCGGGCGACCGGGCTCCGGACGCGCCCTGCCGGGACGCGGCGACCGGCCGGCCGGTGCGGCTCTTCGAGAAGTTCGCGGGACCCGGGCACACCCTTCTCGGCTTCGGCCCGGACAGCGCGAAGGCGCTGGCCAGGGCGGGAGCGGAGTATGCGGGTCCGCTGCGTACGTGCCTGATCGACGGAGGCCCGGAGGGGCTCGACGACCACGAGGGGCACGCCCGCGCGGCGTACGGGATGGAGGGCGGCGGGGTCGTGCTCGTACGGCCCGACGACTACGTGGCGCTGCGGCTGACGGGAAACGCGCCGGACCGGGGCGCCGCGGTGGCGGACCACTTGCGGCGCCTCGGTCGCTGAGCGGCCCGCATCAGCTCTGGGGCGCGGCCTTGACGGCGGAGATGTCGAAGGTCAGCTTCACCTTGTCGCTGACCATGACGCCGCCGGTCTCCAGGGCCGCGTTCCAGGTCAGGCCCCAGTCGGAGCGCAGGATCTCGGCGCTGCCCTCGAAGCCGACGCGCTCGCTGCCGTACACGTCGGTGGCGGAGCCGTTGAACTCCAGGTCGATGGCGAGCGGACGGGTCACGTCCTTGATCGTCAGGTCGCCGGTGACGCGGTAGCGGTCGCCGTCCAGCCGCTCGGCGGCGGTGGAGCGGAAGCTCATCAGCGGGAAGCGCTCGGCGTCGAAGAAGTCGCCGCTGAGCAGGTGGCCGTCCCGGTCCTTGATGCCGGTGTCGACGCTGGCGATGCGTACGTCGATGGCGGCGCTGGACCGGGCGGGGTCGGCGCCGTCGAGGGTGAGCGACCCCTCGTGGTCGGTGAACGCGCCGCGGACGTTGGTGACCATCGCGTGCCGCACGGTGAAGCCGATGCTGCTGTGCGCCGGGTCGATGGTGTACTCGCCGGTCAGCGCGGCGAGCGCGGGGTCCGCTTCGATGACGGCCGTGCCGCCGGTGCCGGCGGACGCGGTGGGGGCGGTGGTGCTGCGCTTGCGGTTGAACAGAGCCATGGCTCCTCCTCAGGGTCTTGTTTAACGTTCAACGAGAATGACTGTAGCGCGATATCGTTCAACATTCAACAGAATGCATCGTGCATCTGCTTCGGGGGCAGGCTCGGCCGGTTTTGGAGGGGCGTGCGCGGGGGAAGGGGACACCTGTGCCGCCACCGCGCACTCCCTGGTCCCGGCGCGGCCTCCTGGCCGCGCTGAGCGCCGCCGCCCTCACCCTCCCTCTGGCGCAACAGGCGTACGCCGCCGACGAGTTCGCCGAGCTGCGCGCCCGCTGGCGCGCCCTCCTCCTCGGCGCAGGCTTCGAC
>NZ_JBHVHQ010000671.1:0-4823 GCF_042800135.1 Streptomyces sp. NPDC057654
GCCCCTTCCCGTCGGGAGGGGCCGTGTCCTATGCCCGGCGCCGCACCATATAAGCGGTGCCGCGGTCCGCCGCGCGCTCCCCGGCGTAGTCGTGGCCGCGCATCTCGCACCACGCCGGGATGTCCAGGCGCGCCGCCTCGTCGTCCGCCAGCACCGTGACGGTCCCGCCCACCGGGACGTCCCCGATGACCTTGGCCAGCTCGATGACCGGCAGCGGGCAGCGCTTGCCGAGCGCGTCGACGACCAGTTCCGGGGCGGCGGGGGAGCGGGCGGCGGGGGAATCGACGGCAGAAGAAGAAGGGGACGGCGCGGACAGGCTGTCGCGGACCGACGCCACCGTCTCCGGGAGCACCGCGAGGAAGCGCTCCACGTCCTCCTCGTCCGTGCCCGTCGGCAGCGACACCCGCACATTGCCCTCCGAGAGCACCCCCATCGCCCGCAGCACATGGCTCGGCGTCAGCGCGCTCGACGTGCACGAGGAACCGGACGACACGGAGAACCCGGCCCGGTCCAGGGCGTGCAGCAATGTCTCCCCATCGACATAGAGACAGGAGAACGTCACCAGATGGGGGAGCCCGCGCACCGGGTCGCCGACCACCTCGACGTCCGGCACCAGGTGCGGCACCCGTGCCCGTATCCGGTCCACCAGCGCCCGCAGCCGCGCGCCTTCGGCCTCGGCGGACGCCCGTACGGCCCGCAGCGACGCCGCCGCCGCCACGATGGCGGGCAGGTTCTCGAAGCCCGGCGCGCGCCCCGACTCCCGCTCGTCCGCCGGTCCCCGGGGCGCGAACCGCACCCCTTTCCGTACGGCCAGCAGCCCGACCCCCGAGGGGCCGCCCCATTTGTGCGCGCTCGCGGTCAGCAGTGACCAGCCCGCGGGGGCGGGTTCCCAGCCCAGCGACTGGGCCGCGTCCACGAGCAGCGGCACGCCCGCCGCCCGGCACGCCTCGGCGGCCTCCGCCACCGGCTGCTCCGTGCCCACCTCGTGATTGGCGCTCTGGAGGACGGCCAGCGCGGTGTCGTCGCGCAGCGCCGCCGCGTACGCCGCCGGGTCGGCCCGGCCCGTACGGTCCACCGCGACCTCGGTCACCGAACCGCCCGCCGACTCGTGGGCCGCGGCCGAATGGAGTACCGAGGAGTGTTCGACCGCGCTCACGATCAGGTGGCGGCCGACACGCCGACGTCCGGCGAGCGCGCCGGCGATCCCGTCGTGCACGGCGCGCGTCCCGGAGGAGGTGAAGACCAGCTCGTCGGGGCGGCACCCCGCCTCCTGCGCGGCGGCCTCGCGCGCCGCGTCCAGCAGGAGCCGGGCGCGCCTGCCCTCGCGGTAGAGCCGGGCCGGGTCGGCCCATCCCTCGTCGAGCGCGGCGAGCAGCGCCTCGCGGGCGACCGGGTGCAGGGGGGCGGCTGACGCGGCATCGAAGTAGGGCACGTCCCGAACGCTAGCGCCCGGTCCCCGCGGGCGGTGCGCATGGGCCGTACGCCGAGCTGACGGACCTCCAGATCGCTCGCGGAGGCGGGGATTCCACCCCTTCGGGGAGTACCGCGGCGCGTTGGGCACCCTCCCCGCGCGACCCCAAATAGCGTCCAGTAGGGTTTGGTCCGCATAAACATCCAAACCCCTGCCCGCGCCGGGCCGGCGACCGACCCTTCAGACGGCCGCAGCCGGAACCGCGGGCGAGACTCTCGGGAAGGCGCTACGTGAGTCCCAACGGCTCCGACCGCTCGTCGCGGCGCCCGGTGCGGCGGAAGCTGCTGCAGGCGCTGGCCGCGGGCTTGGTCCTGGCGACCGCCACCGGTTGCACATCCAAGGACTTCCCCCGCCTCGGAATGCCCACGCCCGTCACGGAAGAGGCGCCGCGGATCCTCTCCCTGTGGCAGGGCTCGTGGGCGGCTGCGCTCGCCACGGGCGTACTGGTGTGGGGCCTGATCCTGTGGAGTGTCATTTTCCACCGACGCTCCAGGACCAAGGTCGAGGTTCCCCCGCAGACCCGGTACAACATGCCGATCGAGGCGTTGTACACCGTGGTCCCGATCATCGTCGTCGCGGTGCTCTTCTACTTCACCGCCCGTGACGAGAACAAGCTGATGACCAACCCCAAGAAGCCGGACCACGTCGTGAACGTGGTGGGCTTCCAGTGGAGCTGGGCCTTCAACTACATGGAGGACGTGAAGGGCAGTCCCCGGCCCACGAAGCCGCTCCGCGACAACAAGGAACTGTCCGCCATCCCGGACCGGTACCTGGCGAAGGTTCCCCAGAACGCCGGCGGCGTCTACGAGGTCGGCACGCCGGCCACGAGGGACCCGGACACGAACAACCCGGGCCCGACCCTGTGGCTGCCGAAGGGCGAGACCGTCCAGTTCGTCCTCACCTCGCGGGACGTCATCCACTCGTTCTGGGTGGTGCCGTTCCTCATGAAGCAGGACGTCTTCCCGGCGCACACCAACAGCTTCACGGTGACCCCGAACAAGGAGGGCACCTTCCTCGGCAAGTGCGCCGAGCTGTGCGGCGTGGACCACTCGCGCATGCTCTTCAACGTCAAGGTCGTCTCTCCCAAGGAGTACAAGGCGCACCTTGAGGAGCTCGCGCAGAAGGGCCAGACCGGTTACCAGCCGGCGGGCATCGCGCAGACGGATCACGCGAAGAACGCGGAGACCAAGAACAAGTGAGCATCCTCAACGAACCCCAGGGTGCCGCCGCCGACACGGCTCCGGCAGCACCGCCCGTACGCCAGAAGCAACCCGGCGCCGCCGTGGTCAAGTGGCTCACCACCACCGACCACAAGACGATCGGCACGCTGTATCTGGTCACGTCGTTCGCGTTCTTCTGCATCGGCGGCGTCATGGCGCTGCTCATGCGCGCCGAACTCGCCCGTCCCGGCACGCAGATCATGTCGAACGAGCAGTTCAACCAGGCGTTCACGATGCACGGCACGATCATGCTGCTGATGTTCGCGACGCCGCTGTTCTCCGGATTCGCGAACTGGATCATGCCGCTTCAGATCGGCGCGCCCGACGTGGCGTTCCCGCGGCTGAACATGTTCGCCTACTGGCTCTACCTCTTCGGCTCGCTCATCGCGGTGGGCGGCTTCCTCACGCCGGACGGCGCGGCCGACTTCGGCTGGTTCGCCTACTCCCCGCTGTCGGACGCGATCCGTTCGCCCGGCGTCGGCGCCGACATGTGGATCATGGGTCTGGCCCTCTCGGGCTTCGGCACGATCCTCGGCTCGGTCAACTTCATCACCACGATCATCTGCATGCGCGCTCCCGGCATGACGATGTTCCGGATGCCGATCTTCTGCTGGAACGTCCTGCTGACCGGTGTGCTGGTCCTGCTGGCCTTCCCGGTGCTGGCCGCCGCGCTGCTCGCGCTGGAGGCGGACCGCAAGTTCGGCGCCCAGATCTTCGAGGCCGCCAACGGCGGCGCACTGCTCTGGCAGCACCTCTTCTGGTTCTTCGGCCATCCAGAGGTGTACATCATCGCGCTGCCATTCTTCGGCATCATTTCCGAGGTCATTCCGGTCTTCTCCCGAAAGCCGATGTTCGGCTACATCGGGCTGATCGCCGCGACGATTTCCATCGCCGGTCTCTCGGTGACCGTCTGGGCGCACCACATGTACGTCACGGGCGGCGTGCTATTGCCGTTCTTCTCCTTCATGACCTTCCTGATCGCGGTACCGACCGGTGTGAAGTTCTTCAACTGGATCGGCACCATGTGGAAGGGCTCACTGAGTTTCGAAACACCGATGCTCTGGGCCGTCGGATTCCTGATCACCTTCACCTTCGGTGGTCTGACCGGCGTCATCCTGGCCTCGCCGCCGATGGACTTCCACGTCTCCGACTCGTACTTCGTGGTCGCGCACTTCCACTACGTCATCTTCGGCACCGTGGTCTTCGCGATGTTCTCCGGCTTCCATTTCTGGTGGCCGAAGTTCACCGGCAAGATGCTGGACGAGCGGCTCGGAAAGATCACCTTCTGGACGCTGTTCGTGGGCTTCCACGGCACGTTCCTGGTGCAGCACTGGCTGGGCGTCGAGGGCATGCCGCGCCGCTACGCGGACTACCTCGCGGCGGACGGCTTCACCACGCTGAACACCATCTCGACGATCAGCTCGTTCCTGCTCGGCCTGTCGATGCTGCCGTTCTTCTACAACGTCTGGAAGACCGCCAAGTACGGCAAGAAGGTCGAGGTCGACGACCCGTGGGGCTACGGCCGCTCGCTGGAGTGGGCGACCTCCTGCCCGCCGCCGCGGCATAACTTCCTCACGCTGCCGCGCATCCGCTCCGAATCCCCGGCGTTCGATCTGCACCACCCGGAGATCGCGGCGCTCGACCAGCTGGAGAACGCGCACGGGCCGCAGGATGACAAGGCTCTCGCGGGCGGCAAGGAGGCCGGCAAGTGAAGATCCAAGGACGGATGTTCATCTGGCTCGCCCTCTTCATCCTCGTCATGGCGATCGTCTATGGCGTGTGGTCGAAGGAGGCCGCCGGCACCACGGCGCTCTTCATGGCCTTCGGCCTGAGCATCATGATCGGCTACTACCTGGCCTTCACGGCTCGCCGGGTGGACGCCGGGGCGCAGGACAACAAGAACGCGGACGTCGCCGACGACGCCGGTGAGCTGGGCTTCTTCTCCCCGCACAGCTGGCAGCCGCTGTCCCTGGGGCTCGGCGGCGCGCTCGCCTTCATGGGCATCATCTTCGGCTGGTGGCTGATGTTCTTCTCGGCCCCGTTCATCATGGCCGGTCTCTTCGGCTGGGTGTTCGAGTACTACCGCGGAGAGAACGCGAACCAGTAGCTCTCTTCGGCGCACAGCGCGGAAC
>NZ_JBHVHQ010000672.1:0-4808 GCF_042800135.1 Streptomyces sp. NPDC057654
GCCATGGACTTCGGCCGCATCACCTTGGACCAGGACCTGATCCTGTACCTGTTCGGGACGCCCGGCCAGGACCGCTTCTGGTTCATGTGGGACGACCTGGTCCGCGGCGCCATCGGCGCCGTCGTCCTCGTCGACACCCGCCGCCTCGCCGACTGCTTCCCCGCCGTCGACTACTTCGAGAACAGCGGCCTCCCCTTCGTCATCGCCCTCAACGGCTTCGACGGACACCAGCCCTACACCCCCGAAGAAGTCCGCGAAGCACTCCAGATCGGCCCCGACGCGCCCATCATCACCACGGACGCCCGGCAGCGCGGGGAGACGAAGAGCGCGCTCATCACGCTCGTCGAGCACGCGCTGATGGCGCGGCTCAAATAGCGGCGCGCGAACGGCAGTTGCACGGGCCGTCACGGAGCCGGTCAGAACGGTTCCGGGCGGGCCGTTCGGCGCGTTACAGCACGTTGCCGTATTCATAACGTTTCGACAGAGAATTGGCCGGGCGCGACTACAGTTCGCGTCCGGCCGATTGCGCTCCGCTTACGTTTTCCCCGTCATTTGGCGTCGCTCGCTCTTAATGCCCGTTTTATGTTGGACATTTCCAGCCCCCGCACCGTCGCCCCCGGTGTTTGGAATGCACCCGCCTGACGTGCTGGAATTCCCGGACCTGAGCGGTAATGGCTCAGGTAAAGACCGGCACCGAGCGGGTGCCGACGCCGAGGGGTTGTCGAGTTGACGCGCAGCAGAACGAGCGCCGCGGAGCAGGCGCGGGGGAACTTCACCCCGCCGTCGCGCGCGGCCGCATCGTCCGCCGACGCGCCCGAGCCCCCCGTGTCCGGCAGCCGCCGCTCGCCCCGCAACTGGCGCGTCGCCACCCGGCTGAACGCGATCCTGCTCATACCGGTGCTCGTCGCCCTCGGCTTCGGCGGTCTGGACGTCAAGTCGTCGCTGGACGACTGGCGCTCGGCGCGGGACGGGGAGCGCACCGCCCGGCTCGTACAGGCGGCGGCCGCGTACGGGCAGGCGCTGCTCGACGAGCGGGACCGCACCGCGGAGCCGCTGCTGACCGGCGAGAGCGACCACCCGGCGGTCAAGGAGGCACGGAGGGCGACGGACGCGGCGAAGAAGGTCTTCGACGACCGCGCCGCGGACCTGCCGGACACCCCCGGACTCAAGCGCCGCCTCAAGGCGCTCGCCGAGGCCGAGAAGGCGCTGCCGAAGGTGCGCGAGTCCGCGTACCGCGGGGCCGCCGCGGGCGGGGTGCGCACCGAGGAGGGCTATACGGCCGTCCAGCACCCGCTCATGGAGTTCGCGAACGAACTGGGCTCGCCCACCGGCGATCTCTCCTCCTACGGCCACAGCATCCACTCGATCTCGCTGGCCAAGGCCGCCGCGTCCCTCCAGCGCTCCATCGGCGTCCACCTGCTGGTGAAGCCCGGCCCGGCCGCCAAGGACCGTACGTCGCAGCTGACGGCCTTCGGCTCGTACGCGCACCTGGAGCGGATCGCGCTCGGCGATTACACCTCCGGCGCCACCGAGGACGACGCGGAGCGGCTGCGGAGCACGCTCGCCCAAAAGGCCAGGACCGACGCGCAGGACAAGATGGCCGACGCCATCGCGGCGGGGCGGACGGCGGACGCGGGCATCACGCCCACCGCGTGGTTCGACACGTCGACGCGGACGTTCGACGCCTACCGGTCGATCGAGCAGGGCCTGGTCGACACGGCACTGTCCGAGTCACGGCAGGCCTCCTCCGACGCCCAGCGCGACGCGATCGTCAGCGCCGCCATCGTCGTGCTCGCCCTCCTTCTCGCCCTCGTGATCGCCGGTCTGACGGCCCGTTCGATGAGCCGCTCGTTGCGGCGGCTGCGGAGCGCCGCCTTCGAGGTCGCCGAGCAGCGGCTGCCGGCCGTCGTCGACCAGCTCTCGCGTACGGGCCCGGAACGGGTGGACACCCGGGCGCTGCCGATCCCGATCACCACGCGCGACGAGATCGGCGAGGTGGCCCGCGCCTTCGACCAGGTGCACCGCGAGGCTGTGCGACTCGCCGCCGAGCAGGCGCTGCTGCGGTCCGACGTCGACACCATCTTCACCAACCTCTCGCGCCGCAACCATGGCCTGATCGAGGGTCAGCTCGCGCTGATCTCCGGCCTGGAGAGCGGCGAGGCCGATCCGGCGCGGCTGGAGAGCCTCTTCCGGCTGGACCACCTGGCCACCCGGCTGCGCCGCAACGGCGAGAACCTGCTCGTCCTCTCCGGCGAGGAGCCCGGCCGCCGTTGGGGCCGTCCGGTGCCGCTCGTGGACGTGCTGCGCGCCGCCTCCTCCGAGGTGGAGTCGTACGCGCGGATCGAGCTGTCCGGGGTGGCGGAGTGCGAGATCCACGGCACGGCCGTGGCCGACCTCGTACATCTGCTCGCGGAGCTGCTGGAGAACGCCACCGCGTTCTCCTCGCCGCAGACGAAGGTCGCGGTGACGGCGACGCGGCTGCCGGACGGCCGGGTCATGGTCGAACTCCACGACCAGGGCATCGGCCTGACCGCCGAGGACTTCGCGGACATCAACCACCGGCTGGCCAACCCGCCGCGCGTCGACGTCGCGGTCTCCCAGCGGATGGGGCTGTTCGTGGTCGGCCGGCTCTCGGAGCGGCACGGTGTCCGCGTCCAGCTGCGCCCCTCGGGCGAACAGGGCGGCACCACCTCGCTGGTGATGCTGCCGGAGGCGATCACGCGCGGTGGTGGCTACGACGACGAGGCGGCGCGCCCGCCGCACGACGCCCCCACCGCGCCCGCGGACGACGGCTCGCAGGCGCAGGAGCAGTCGTACGAGCGTCCCGAGCAGCCGTACGAGCCTTCGCACGACCCGTCGCACACGCAGTCGTACAGCCCCTCCCCCGAGCAGCCCCCGGCGTATCCGGAATCCCCTTTCGAGGGATCGGCGCACCCCGCGGGACCTGCCGTCGAGGAGGCTCAGCACCCCGCTCACCAGGGCGAGTGGAGCGAGTCGGGGTCCTATGGGGCGGCATATGACGAGGGTTACGGAAGGGAATCGGAGCCCTCGTCCGACGCTGACGCGACAGCGCGGGAGCGCGTAGAGTTTGACCATCCGGGCGTTTCCCCGAGCGGCTCCCACCCGATGACCGGCGCCGGCTTTCCGCGCGGCGGCACGCAGTGGCAGCAGCCCGAGGAAACGGCAGGGGAGCCGGAGCAGCCTCCGCAGGGAGAGGCCACCGACTGGCAATCGGCGAACGACGAGCGCTGGCAGAAGGCCGAGCGGCTCCGGGAGCCGAAGGCCGGCGGAGTCACCCCCTCCGGTCTGCCCCGGCGGGTGCCCAAGGCGAACCTCGTCGAGGGCACCGCGGAGCAGACACCGCAGGGCGGCCCCCAGCTGTCCCGCGCCCCCGAGGACATCCGCGGCAGGCTGAGCAATCTGCGCCGCGGCGTCCAGCAGGGCCGCGGTGTCCAGCAAGGGCGCGAAGCGGGGACCGACAACGGCTCCCCCGAGCACAATGACCGACAGGGCTTCGGCCCCGGCAGCACCTACGATCAGGAGCGTTAGTGTGAGCCCGATGAGCCAGGCGGCGCAGAACCTGAACTGGTTGATCACCGGTTTCGTGGACAACACCCCAGGGGTCTCCCACACGGTCGTGGTCTCCGCCGACGGACTGCTATTGGCGATGTCCGAAGGTTTTCCGCGCGACCGCGCCGACCAGTTGGCGGCAGTCGCCTCCGGCCTGACCTCCCTCACCGCCGGGGCCTCCCGGATCTTCGAGGGCGGCAGCGTCAACCAGACCGTGGTGGAGATGGAGCGCGGCTTCCTCTTCATCATGTCCGTGTCCGACGGATCCTCCCTGGCCGTACTGGCGCACCCCGAGTGCGACATCGGCCTCGTCGGCTACGAAATGGCCCTGCTCGTCGACCGGGCGGGCACTGTCCTGACGCCCGATCTCCGTGCCGAATTGCAGGGCAGCCTGCTCAATTGACCGTCCGCCCACCGTCCGTCCGTCCGACCGTACGGCCGAAAAGCCCCCACCGGCCCCCGCTCGACGGCATTATTGCCATCCTGCTGTCCCGCCCGGAGGATCAATGACCCCGCCCGTCTCGCCCGGCCCGTACGGCGCCTCTCACCACGCGCCGTACGGGAACGAAGGCGACCAGCCGCTGGTCCGCCCCTACGCCATGACGGGAGGCCGGACCCGGCCGCGTTACCAGCTCGCCATCGAGGCGCTGGTCAGCTCCACGGCCGACCCCGCCCACCTACAGGGTCTGCTCCCCGAGCACCAGCGGATCTGCCACCTGTGCCGCGAGGTCAAGTCGGTGGCGGAGATCTCCGCGCTGCTGAGCATGCCGCTCGGCGTGGCCCGGATCCTGGTCGCGGACCTGGCGGAGGCCGGCATGGTGGCGATCCACCAGCCGGGCGGCAGCGGCGAGTCCGGCGGGACGCCGGATGTGACACTGCTCGAAAGGGTGCTCAGTGGACTTCGGAAGCTCTAGCGGCGGGTCGCCCGCACCCGCCCGCTCCACCACCTCCGCGAAGATCGTGGTGGCGGGAGGCTTCGGCGTGGGCAAGACGACCTTCGTGGGCGCGGTCTCGGAGATCAACCCGCTGCGTACCGAGGCCGTGATGACCTCCGCCTCGGCCGGCATCGACGATCTCAGTCATGTGCAGGACAAGACGACCACCACGGTCGCGATGGATTTCGGCCGCATCACGCTCGATGACGATCTGATCCTGTACCTGTTCGGGACGCCCGGCCAGGACCGCTTCTGGTTCATGTGGGACGACCTGGTCCGCGGCGCCATCGGCGCCGTCGTCCT
>NZ_JBHVHQ010000673.1:0-4772 GCF_042800135.1 Streptomyces sp. NPDC057654
CCAGTCAGTGGGTGAAGGGCCGCCGTTGTGTCTTGAGGAGCTGGTCAGCCGGTGTTGCGGAGGCCGGCGGCGACGCCGTTGACGGTGAGCAGGAGGGCTCGGCCGAGTACGGGGTCGGCTTCCTCGCCGCGGCCGGCGGCTTCGCGCTGGCGGTGCAGGAGGGTGACCTGGAGGTAGGAGATGGGGTCGAGGTAGGCGTCGCGGACGCGGAAGGTCTGGCGGAGTTCGGGGTTGGCGTCGAGGAGTTCGCGTTCGCCGGTGATGCGCAGGACTTCGCGGACGGTGAGTTCGTGTTCGGCTTCGATGGTGGCGAAGACGTGCTTGAGGTCGTCGGGTACGAGGGTGTCGACGTAGTGCCGGGCGATGCGCAGGTCGGTCTTGGCGAGGGTCATTTCGACGTTGGACAGGAAGTTCTGGAAGAAGTGCCAGTGTTCGTGCATTTCGTCGATGACGGTGTCGAGGCCGGCTTCGCGGGCGGCCTTGAGGCCGGAGCCGACGCCGTACCAGCCGGGGACGATCTGGCGGGACTGGGTCCAGCCGAAGACCCAGGGGATGGCGCGGAGTCCGTCGAGGCCGGCGCCGCTGTCGGGGCGGCGGGAGGGCCGGGAGCCGAGGTGGAGTTCGGCGAGCTGGTCGACGGGGGTGGAGGCGAAGAAGTAGGCGGGCAGGTCGGGGTCTTCGACGAGCTCGCGGTAGGCGTCGTGGGCGGCGTCGGAGACGGTGTCCATGGCGGCGTCCCAGCGGGCGAGCGCCTCGTCTGACTGGCGGGGCGCGGTGTGCAGGGCGGATGCCTGGAGGGTCGCGGCGACGGTCAGTTCGAGGTTTTCGCGGGCGAGGGAGGGGACGAGGTACTTGTCGGAGATGACCTCGCCTTGTTCGGTGACCTTGATCTCGCCTTCGAGGGTGCCCCAGGGCTGGGCGAGGATCGCGTCGTGGGTGGGGCCGCCGCCGCGGCCGACGGTGCCGCCGCGGCCGTGGAAGAGGCGGAGCCGTACGCCGTAGCGGTGGGCGACGTCGCGCAGTCGGCGCTGGGCGCGGTGGATCTCCCATTGGGAGGTGGTGATGCCGCCGAACTTGGAGGAGTCGGAGTAGCCGAGCATGACTTCCTGGACGTCGCCGCGGAGTGCGACGAGGCGTCGGTAGGAGGGGTCGGCGAGCATCTCGTCGAGGATGCGGTCGGCTTCTTTGAGTTCGTCGGTGGTTTCGAGGAGCGGCACGATGCCGATCTTGGCCCAGCCGGCGTGGAGGTCGAGGAGGCCGGCTTCGCGGGCGAGTACGGCGGCGGCGAAGACGTCGTCGGAGCCTTGGCACATGGAGATGATGTAGGACTCGATGACGTCGGGTCCGAAGCTTTCCATGGCCGGGGGGCGGGTCGGGACGCCGCCGCGGGTGTTGGCGCCGGCGGCGTGGCGGGGGGCGGGGCTGGGTGCGAGGGGGCGGCGGGAGCGGAGTTCCTTGGCGAGGAGCTTGCGCCGGTAGTCGCGGGGCATGTCGGCGTAGCGCCAGGATTCCTCGCCGAGGCGGTCGAAGAGCTGGCCGAGCGCGTGGTGGTGGGCGTCGGCGTGTTCGCGTACGTCCATGGTGGCGAGCTGGAGGCCGAAGGCGGCGAGTGTGCGGATGGTGCGCTCCAGGCGGCCGTCTGCGATGAGTTCGCCGCGGTGGGCGCGCAGGGAGTCCTGGAGGAGTTGGAGGTCGGCGAGGAGTTCGGGGGTGCCGAGGTAGTCGCGGCCGCTTTGGTGGGTTGCTCCGGCGGCGAGGCGTTCGCGGGTGTTGACGAGCTTCTGCCGGATGCAGGTGGCCTTGAGGCGGTAGGGCTCTTCGGCGTTGAGGCGCTTGTAGCGGGGGCTGATCTCGGGGAGGAGTTCGAGGTCGTGCTGGAGGGAGGTGAGGAGTTCTTCGGTGGCGCCGCAGTTGCGGATGGAGTTGGAGAGGGCGGCGCGGAGGTTGTCGATGACCTGGAGGGCGTCGGTGATGCCGTGTTCGTGCTGGAGGATCAGGACGTCCCAGGTGACCTGGGGGGTGACGTTGGGGTTGCCGTCGCGGTCGCCGCCGATCCAGGTGCCGAAGGTGAGGGGGCGGGTGGTGGCGGGGAGGGGTGCGCCGACTCGGGCGAGTTCGGCGGCGAGGTCTTCGAGGACGTCTCCGACGGCGTTGGTGTGGAGTTCGTCGAGGTAGTAGATGGCGTTGCGGGCCTCGTCGGCGGGCTCGGGGCGGACGACGCGGAGTTCGTCGGTCTGCCAGAGCAGGTCGATGTTCTCGGCGAGGCGCAGGTCGGTGCGGGGCTTGTCGCCGGTGGCGAGGGTGTCGAGGAGTTCCGCGATGCGGCGGAGCTTGTTGAGGACGGAGCGGCGGGCCGCTTCGGTGGGGTGTGCGGTGAAGACGGGGCGTACGCCGAGGTTCTGGACGGTCTGCCGCAGGTGTTCGGGGTCGGCGTCCTTGAGCTGGTCGGCGGTGCGGGTGAGGATGCTGCCTTCGGCGGCTCGGCGGGTGCGGAGCTCGCGGCCGCGGTGCACCTGTTCGGTGACGTTGGCGAGGTGGAAGTAGGTGGAGAAGGCCCGTACGAGCTTGGCGGCGGTGGCGAGGTCGGTGGCGCCGAGGAGGTCGGCGGCGGCTTCGCCGTCGGTGCGGGTGAGGGCTCGTACGCGCTCGACGAGGTCGAGGAGTTCGGGGCCTTCCTGGCGGACGAGGGTCTCGCCGAGGAGGTCGCCGAGGCGGCGGATGTCGGCGCGCAGGGCGGCGTTGGTCGCTTCGCCGTTGGTGGCGCCGGTGTCGTCAGTCGTGTCGGTGACGGCGCCGTCGGCGGCTGTACGGGTGTTGTCGGCACTGCTCACGGGGGCGGCTCCTTGCAGTGTTCTGAGCACGTCTGGAGAGGTTGCGGACCGCGCTGTCCGACCGCGACCCAGGATAGGTGTCCGCGACGCGCTGTCATCCACAGCCCTATTGCCCGATACGCGTGCCCTGCCATACTTACGTAGCCGTAGGTTACGGAACCGTAGCCGTGTGTCGAGCCCCCCTGAGGGATGCCATGACTGCAAGCCCCGACGTGATCGAAGACGCGCCGAAGGCCCAGGAACCCACATTGACCTCTGCCACTCTCGGTGGCGACGACAAGCGGTCTATCGAGCAGATCGCGCTGTTGCTGTTCATCACGGTGCCGTTTGTGGCGTTGGTCGCCGCGGTGCCCCTGGCCTGGGGCTGGGGTGTCTCGTGGCTGGATCTGGGGCTGATGGTGGCGATGTATTACATCGGCTGCCATGGCATCACGATCGGTTTCCACCGTCATTTCACGCATGGCGCCTTCAAGGCGAAGCGGCCGTTGAAGGTCGCGCTGGCGGTGATGGGGTCGCTGGCGGTCGAGGGGCCGCTGGTGCGCTGGGTGGCGGATCACCGCAGGCATCACCGGTTCTCGGACGCGGAGGGGGATCCGCATTCCCCGTGGCGGTTCGGCGACACGGTGCCGGCGCTGATGAAGGGGCTGTGGTGGGCCCATATCGGCTGGATGTTCGATGAGGAGCAGACGCCGCAGCACAAGTACGCGCCGGATCTGATCAAGGACCCGGCGATCCGCCGGGTCTCGCGCCAGTTCGTGCTGTGGACGGTGGTGTCGCTGATGATTCCGCCGCTGGTGGGCGGTCTGGTGACGTGGTCGTGGCAGGGCGCTGTGACGGCGTTCTTCTGGGGTTCGCTGGTGCGGGTGGCGCTGCTGCACCATGTGACGTGGTCGATCAACTCGATCTGCCACGCGGTGGGGAAGCGGCCGTTCAAGTCACGTGACCGGTCGGGCAATGTGTGGTGGCTGGCCGTGCTGTCCTGCGGTGAGTCGTGGCACAACCTGCACCACGCGGACCCGACGAGCGCGCGGCACGGGGTGATGCGGGGACAGCTGGACTCCAGCGCCCGGCTGATCCGCTGGTTCGAGCGGGCGGGGTGGGCGTACGACGTGCGCTGGCCGGACGCGGCCCGTATCGCGTCGCGCCGCAAGCCCTCCGATTCGGAGGCCGGGGACGGATCGGGCGGAAATTCAGGGAAGGGCAAGGCCGCGCAGGCGGCATGATTGAAGCGTGGCGATCGACAGCAGCACCAGCAATGGCAAGGACCGGACCCCCGCGCCGGGGGCCCGCCGCACCCGCCGCGTCCGTATGACCGGCAAGGAGCGGCGCGAGCAGCTGCTGGACATCGGCCGCACGCTCTTCGCCGAGCGGGGGTTCGAGGGCACGTCGGTGGAGGAGATCGCGGCGAAGGCCGGGGTCTCCAAGCCGGTGGTGTACGAGCACTTCGGCGGCAAGGAGGGGCTGTACGCGGTGGTGGTGGACCGCGAGATGCGGCAGCTTCTGGACATGGTGACGGGGGCGCTGACCGCGGGCCATCCGCGTGAGCTGCTGGAGCAGGCGGCGTTCGCGCTGCTGGATTACATCGAGACGTATACGGACGGCTTCCGGATTCTGGTGCGGGATTCGCCGGTGGCGCAGTCGACGGGTACGTTCGCGTCGCTGATCAGCGATATCGCCACGCAGGTCGAGGACATTCTGGGGCTGGAGTTCAAGGCGCGGGGCTTCGACGCGAAGCTGGCGCCGCTGTACGCGCAGGCGCTGGTGGGCATGGTGGCGCTGACGGGCCAGTGGTGGCTGAACGTGCGCAAGCCGAAGAAGGCCGAGGTGGCGGCGCATCTGGTGAATCTGGCGTGGCACGGCCTGGACGGCCTGGAGCCGAAGCCGCGCCTGATAGGCCACCGGCGGGCCTAGCGGCCCGTGCGGGCCGCGGATACCGACCTG
>NZ_JBHVHQ010000674.1:0-4756 GCF_042800135.1 Streptomyces sp. NPDC057654
GGTCTATGCCGGCATGCTGCCGGACCGAAGTGCCGTCAGATGCGCCAGCGGCTCTCGCCGTTGTCGCACTTCTGGAGGATCAGCCGCCGGTCGTTGTTCTCCGGCTTGTCCTTGGCGCCGACCGTGACGCACAGGCCGTGGCTGGCGAAATTGCGGATGTGCACGGTGCCGCCCCCGGCCGGTTCGAACCACCACAGCTGGTTGTCCTTGAACGAGTCGGTGCAGGGCGCCTCGATGAGCTTGGTGCCCGGCGGCATCGCGCCGAACATCGGCACATCCAGGCAGAGGCCGTCCTTCGCATTGTCGATCAGCACGAGGTCGGAGCCGCCGGGGCCCTTGCCCTTGTGGTAGACCCGGACGTCCCACAACTGGTTGTCGTTGTCGGTCCCGTCGCACTGGTACTGGTTGACGGGCGTGTTCTGCGAACCGGGACCGTTGCCCGGGATGTCCATACACAGGCCGGTGGAGAAGTTCCGCAGCAGCGTCTTGGGGATGTTGACGAGGGACTGCGACCGGAACACCATGTCCTTCGGCTGGACGGGGCCCGCCTTCTTGAGCTTCTCCTCTTTCTCCTTCTTCTTCTCCGCCGCCGTCTTCGGCTTGGGGGACGGCGTGCCCACGCTCTTCGGCTCGGTCCCCGTGCCGACCGTCGCCGGGGGCGGCGGTTCCTGGGTGTGCGGAGGCTCGACCGTCCGCGTCGGCTTCGGGTCGGGCGTGTGCGGCGCGGGGGTGTGCATCCGCAGTGCGCGTTCCTTCGCCGTCTGCTCGGCCGCGAGATGCACCTTCTTGTCGTGCTCGTCCGCCTGGTAGCTGCGCCACGCGCCGACTCCCAGGGTGGCTCCGGCGGCGAGCGCCAGCACGGCGGCGGCGCCGGCGATGCGGGTGCCCACGCGGGAACGCTCGCCGGGCTGCTGGGAGCTCGTGGTCAGCGCGGCGACGAACCGCGCCCGCCGCCGTCGTTTCGCGTCGTCCTGTTCAGTATCGCTCAAGGCCCGTTTCCCAACTCACAGAAGCTGCGACAGTAGATGTGCGGGCAGGACCTGGTCCGTCCCGCCCGCTGCGCCCCCGGCCAGTGAATCACCGGCGGCCTCGATCGGGACCGGTCCGTGGGCGGTGTGAGCGCGAGATGAGCAAAGGTTGAACAGCTCTGATCCGCCCTCACCGGGTTACCGATCCGTACAGTTCTCGTTCGCGCAGCAGCTCCGCGGCTCTCGTCAGCGCGGCGGCCAGCCGCCGCCGGTAGGTGCTGAAGGACAGCGCCGCCCGGCTCGCCGCGGCCTGCTGACTGCGCGGCCCGCTCAGATAGGTGATCTCCAGGACGTCGGCCAGCTGTCGCTGCCCGGGGAGCGCGCGCAGCTGGGCCACCGTCTCGGTCAGCGCGGTCCGCAGCGCGGCAGCGTCCGCGCCGGGCGCCACCAGCCGGGTGCTCAGCAGTGCGCTCTCCGCGAGCTGCCGCGGGTCCAGCGCGCTGCGGTAGGCGTGCTTGACGGCCTCCGCGAACTCCGGCCAGGGCATGGGGGGCGCCGTCGCGGACGCCGCCGGCGCGGGCAGCGCGGCGGGGTCGTCGGACAGCAGCCGGGTGCGCAGCGCCTCGGCCCAGCGGTCGAACGTCGCGCTGCGCCAGTCCTGTACGTACGGCGCCGCACCCCGGCACCCGTCCGGGCCGTCGAGCGGGGCCGTGCGCTGCTGCCCGTACAGCTCCAGCAGTGTGGCCAGCGCCCGCTGGTCGGGGGCCGTGCACGTCCAGCTCATCGCCAGTCCCGGCGTGGTGGCCCACAGCGTGGTCAGCGCGTAGCCGGCCGCGACCGCGCTGCCGGTGCTCCAGCGCGCCAGCAGCAGCCGTTCGCTGCGCCGCAGCGGCGAGCGGCCGGCCGCGTGCTCCAGCGCGGCGTGCGCCACCGGGTCGTCGGGCAGGCCGGTGGAGCCCGCCTCCAGGCAGGGGGCGACGAGCGTGCCGACGATGCCGCGGCGGCCGTTCTCGGCGACGGTGAAGGCGGCGGGCTGCTGGTCCCACCACTGCCGGGCGAGGAGGGCGGCCGTGCCGCCGTGCTCCTTCTCGACGGCGGCGAGTACGGCGGCCAGGTCCGCGGGGCGGGCGGTGCGCAGCTGGAGGCGGTCCGCGCCGTGCCAGTCGGCGGCCTCGCGCGCGATCCGGTTCGTACGGCCGAGGTAGGCGAGGCCCGCGCCGAACGCCCAGCGCCCGCCGCCGCGCTCCGCCAGCCGCTCGGCCAGGTGCGCGTGCAGCCGCCGGAAGAGCCGTTCGTACGTCTCCAGGCCGCGCCAGCGCAGGTCGGCGAGGAGCGCCTCCCGTACGAGCTCGTGCGGGACGAGGCCGTCGGCGGTGGTGTGCACGAAGGACTGGCAGCTCAGCCAGGCGCAGAGGGTACGGGCCTCGGCCGCCGGGATCTCCAGGGCGTGCCGCACCAGTTCCTCGGTGGTGACGCGGGCGAGCGCCAGGACGTGCAGGGCGTCGGAGCGGTCCGGCGTGGGGCTCTCCCGCAGCAGCAGCCGCAGCAGTTCGCGCACCAGGTCGGGGGAGTCGCTCAGCTCCCAGCCCGGGTAGGGCCCGTCGGGGTGCGGGGCGCGTTCGCGCGCGTCGGCGAAGAGGGCGAGGGCCAGCGGGAGGCCGTACGCGGCCCGTACGAGCTCGGGGACGGTCGCTTCGTCGACGTCGCGGTTGCGCAGCAGCTGCGCGGCCTCGGTGTCGTCCATGCCGTCCAGTTCCACGCTGCGCAGGGCGTGCCACCACTGGGCGTCGGTGCGCCACTCCGCGGACGGGGGGCGGCGGCCGCCGATGACGAGCAGGACGTGGGCGGGCATGCGCGGCAGGAACTCGTCGCGCAGCCACTGTTCCAGGGGGCCCAGCGACTCCGCCGAGTCGATCAGCAGGACGTGCGCGTCCGACGTCGGGCCCTGTGCTTCGAGGGCGGCGAGGAACGCCTCGGGGGTCGGTTCCGTGCCGCGCATGTCGATGGAGCGGGCGGTCCGGCCGTGCGCCTCGGCCTCGTCGGCGAACCGGCGCAGCAGGGTGGTCTTGCCGACGCCGCCCATGCCGTGCAGCCACACCACGAAGCAGCCGTGCCGGTCGCTGAGCAGCAGCTCCCGCAGCAGCCGGAGTTCGGCGACCCGGCCGGTGAAGACCCGTTTGCGCAGGGCCGCCAGGAGGGCGCCGTGCGAGTCGGCGGAGGCGGTGGCGGGGGCAGCGGCGGTTGCGGGGGCCGCGGCGGGGACGGGCGGGGATGTGACGGACCCGGGCATGACGGACGGGGGTGGGGCGGCCTGGGGCGGGACGGTGGCGGGCATGACGGACGCGGACGGTACGGGCGTGGGCTGGGGGGGTGTCGTCCGCATCGGTTACCCGCTGAACCGCTGGGAGCCGTCGAGGCGCGGGCTGCCGAGGCGCGGGCCGTCGACGGGCGGGCGGGTGACGCGCGGGCGGGTGACGCTGAGGGTGCCGGTGGCCGTTCCGCGGGCCGGCGCCTGCTGGGCCGACGGTTCCGCGAGGCCCGGCAGAACCACCTTTGTGATCATCGAGCCTTTCCTGCTTTCGAGCATTCGAGCTTTCGGGTCGCTGTGTTACTGCTGCGTTGCGGCGTTACTTGCCGGTACTGGTTCGCGTGCCGTGCGCTTTGCGCTTCGGTGGTGCGCTTTTCGCTTTCGAGCACGTGAGCCGGTCCATGATTGACCGTGATTGATCGTGACTGTCGACGATGCTCCTCCGGTTGTGCCCGCGCATCGGTGATGACTACGTAGAACGGGGCGGGTCGATTACGTAATTCCGTTTCGGGTGGTCAGAGAGCCAACTCCCGCAACTGGCGACGTGAGGAAATGCCCAATTTGCGGTAGATGTTGCGGAGATGGGCGTCGATCGTGCGCGGGCTGAGGAACAGCATCGCCGCCACCTCCTTCGACGTGGCGCCCGCGCCGACCTTCCCGGCGATGACCCGCTCCTGCGCGGTCAGCTCGCCGAGCGGATTCTCGCCGTGCGGGCGCGGCCGGGCCCCGATGGCGCGCAGCCCCCGCGCCGCCCGCGCGGCGAAGCCGCGGGCGCCCATGGCCGAGAGCAGGTCGTGCGCCGTCCGCAGCTCGGCCCGCGCCTCGGCGCGCCGGTTCTCGCGGCGCAGCCACTCCCCGTACGTCATCCGGGCGCGGGCGTACAGAATCCGCACCCGGGTCCGGCCGAACTGCTCGATGGCCTCCCGGTACAGCCCCTCGGTGTCCTCCTCCCGGCCCTCGTAGCGGCCCTCGTCCTGGCTGAGGAGCGCGCGGGCCTGAAGCCACTCGGCGACGGCCCACGGGACCGGGTTCGTACGGGCCAGCGCCTCCAGATGGTCCAGGGCCGCGGCGGCCTCCTTCCCGCGGCCGACGTGCGCGGCGGCCTCGACCAGCTCCGAGTTGACGCCCCAGATCGAGTACGAACCGTCCTGCTGCCGCTGCTGCGCCGCCAACGCGGCCTCCAGCGCCGCCTCGTGGTTGCCGAGCCCGTTGTGCAGCACGGCCCGCGAGTAGTGCTCACCGGCGGTCTCGAACGGCCGCCCGCCGGTACCCAGCAGCGACTGGGTCTCGCGGTAGCGGTCGACGTCGCCGCTGAACGCGACGCAGACGAGCTCGGCCCCCAGCAGCGGGGCCGTGCCCGCGGCCTCGTCCACCGCACGCGCCTCGCCGAGGCTGGCGGCGGCCTCCGCGAACCGGCCGACCGAGACCCGGGCGATCGCCTGGTAGCGCAGCGCCTGCGGCAGTGCGGCGAGGGCGCCCC
>NZ_JBHVHQ010000675.1:0-4749 GCF_042800135.1 Streptomyces sp. NPDC057654
GCAGCCAGACGGCGCTCTGCCAGTGCGCGGGCAGCAGCAGCGCGAGCCGGTCGCCGGGCTCGGCGGACAGGTCGTCCTGGAGCAGATTGGCGGTCTTCGCCACCCAATTGGCGAAGGTGGCCACGGAGAGTTCGACGCGCTCACCCGTGGCGTCGTCGTAGAAGGTCACGAGCGGGCGGGCCGGGTCCGCCGCGAGGGCGGATCGCAGCAGGTCGGCGGGGGTGCGATCGGTGGCGTTCATCGCCGCCAGGGTACGCGCCGACCGCGCCGCGCATCAGCCGTACGGGCGTCCCCGGCCGGGCGGCGGGCCACCGGTTCGGCCGATGAGCCGTCAGCTCACGAATAGACAGATATGCCACCTTTGTTCACGATTTTTTTTATGCGTCCACTCCTCGCCTCCTCGACGGCCGTGGCCTGTGCGGTCGTCCTGGCACTCCCGCTCACCGCCCCCTCCGGCGCCGCCGCCGTACGGTCCGGCGTCGCAAACGCAACCGCTGCCGCCGCACCCGCACCCGCTTCGTCGATCGGCGTCCCCGGCTCCACCCGCTCGCTGCCGCTCGTCGACCTCGGGACCGCCGCCGACCGCGCCGGCGGGGCCGCCGAGCAGGGCCTGTCCGCCCGCCGCGTCCGGCCCTTCTCCCTCCTCGGCGTCGTCTGGAAGGACCCCTCCGCCGAGCTCCACGGCCGGGTCCAGGTCCGTACCCGCGCGGCCCGCGGCCACGTCTGGTCCGGCTGGCAGGACGTACAGACCCACGACGACGACCGGCCGGACGCCGGCTCGCCCGAGGCGCACAGCCGCCGGGCGCACGGCACGACCGCGCCGCTGTGGGTCGGCGACTCCGACGGCGTCCAGGTCCGGGTCCGCGGCGCGAAGACCGCCGGCCGGCACGGCGGAACGGGCCACGCCAAGGGCCGGCGGAGCGGTGCGGCGCAGGCCGCCCTGCCCGCCGGGCTCCGCCTCGACCTCGTCGACCCCGGAGCCGACCCGTCCCCCGCCCAGCGCGCCGCCAACCCGGTGCCGACGGGGGAGGAGGCCGCCAGCTCCGACGTGAACGCGCAGCTCGCGCCCCTGGGCGCGACCGAGATCCCGGCGCTCGACAAGGCCGAGTCCGAGGCGGACGCGGCGGTGATCGACGGCTTCGGCGACGGGATCGCCGACAGGATCGCCGACGGTATCGGCGACGGAACCGGCGACGGGACCGGCGATGAGCCCTCCGACGACGGCACGCGCCACGACGGGACGGCCCCCCAGGACGGCACGGTCCACGACGGCAAACTGGAGGGACACGACGGCAAGCTGGAAGAGGAAGGGCCGCGCGCCGCCGAGATGCGCCGCCGCATCGGGCCCCGCCCCCGCATCGTCACCCGGTCCGGCTGGGGCGCGAACGAGCGGCTGCGCGAGCGGCGGTTCCGCTACACCCGGACCGTGAAGGCCGCGTTCGTCCACCACAGCGCGACCGGCAACAACTACAGCTGCTCCCAGGCGCCCAGGGTCATCCGCGGTATCTACCGCTACCACGTCAAGAGCAGCGGCTGGCGGGACATCGGCTACAACTTCCTCATCGACAAGTGCGGCACCGTCTACGAGGGCCGGGCAGGCGGTGTGGCCAAACCCGTCATGGGCGCCCATACTCTCGGGTTCAACAGCAACAGCATGGGCGTCGCCGTCCTCGGCTCGTTCGCACATGCCAACCCGCCCGCAGCCGCGGTCAAGGCCGTGGCCCGACTCACCGCCTGGAAGCTCGGCCTGTACGGCGCCAACCCGCGCGGCACCACCCGTCTCGTGTCGGGCGGCGGCAACCGCTTCAGGAAGGGGGCTCGGGTCAAGCTCCATGTCATCTCCGGCCACCGCGACGGCTTCGCCACCGAGTGCCCCGGCTCCAAGCTGTACCGGAAGCTCGGCTCGGCCCGCGCCGTCTCGGCCCACCTCCAGGGGCGCTGAGGAGCCCCGGCCCCGTACCCCTGACCGGGCGCAGGCCACGCCTTAACAGTCTGCATACACTGGCCGCCGACCACGGCCGGCCCCAGCAGGAAGCAGAGATACACGTTGACTGAATCGCCAGAAGCGATCCTCCTGGTCGGCGGCAAGGGAACCCGGCTACGCCCGCTCACGGTGCACACGCCCAAACCGATGGTCCCGGCGGCGGGCGTCCCCTTCCTCACCCACCAGCTCGCCAGGGCCCGCGCGGCCGGCGTCGAGCACATCGTGCTCGCCACCTCCTATCTGGCCGAGGTCTTCGAGCCGTACTTCGGCGACGGTTCCGCCCTCGGCCTGCACCTGGAGTACGTCACCGAGGAGGAGCCGCTCGGCACCGGCGGCGCCATCCGCAACGTCGCGTCCCGGCTGCGGTCCGGCCCCGACGACCCGGTGCTCGTCTTCAACGGCGACATCCTCACCGGCCTCGACATCGAGGCCCTCGTCGCCACCCACCGCACGGCGGGCGCGGACGTCTCCCTGCATCTGACGCGCGTGGACGACCCGCGCGCCTTCGGCCTCGTACCGACTGACGACTCCGGGCGGGTCACGGCGTTCCTGGAGAAGCCGCAGACCCCCGAGGAGATCGTCACCGACCAGATCAACGCGGGCGCGTACGTCTTCAACCGCTCCGTGATCGACGCGATCCCCCACGACCGGCCCGTCTCCGTCGAACGCGAGACCTTCCCGGACCTCCTCGCCGCCGGCGCGCACCTCCAGGGCATGGTCGACTCCACCTACTGGCTCGACCTCGGCACCCCGCAGGCGTTCGTCCGCGGCTCCGCCGACCTGGTCCTGGGCCGCGCCCCGTCCCCGGCCGTGCCCGGCCGCTGCGGCGACCGCCTGGTCATCGACGGCGCGCTGGTCGCCATGGACGCCAAGCTGACGGGCGGCACGGTGATCGGCGAGGGCGCCCGGATCGAGTCGGGCGCGCGCATCGAGGGGAGCGCGGTGCTCGACGGCGCCGTCGTCGAGGCCGGGGCGCACATCGTGGACTCGCTCATCGGGGCGGGGGCCAGAGTCGGCGCGCGAACGGTCGTGGAGGGCGTCGTCATCGGGGACGGCGCCACGATCGGCCCGGACAACGAACTGCGCGACGGAGTACGGGTGTGGTGCGGGGCGGACATAGGGGCGGGAGTGGTGCGCTTCTCCTCCGACCAGTAACGATCGGCAGGAGAGACGACCGGCCCGTACGCTGGTCCGATGTCCGACACCCGCACCTGGGGGCTCACCGGCCCGTACGACCGCCATGACCTCAGGCGCAACCTGGGCGTCCTGGGGCGCGGGCCGGGCGACCCCGCCTACCGGGCGGACGCGGACGGTTCCATCTGGCGCGCGTCGCGGACGCCGGACGGGCCGGGCACCGTCCGAATCGCGGTGGCCGGCGGC
The DNA here is from genome assembly GCF_042800135.1 of Streptomyces sp. NPDC057654. Lineage (NCBI taxonomy): Bacteria > Bacillati > Actinomycetota > Actinomycetes > Kitasatosporales > Streptomycetaceae > Streptomyces > Streptomyces sp. NPDC057654. The sequence goes on from NZ_JBHVHQ010000675.1 coordinate 3,365, forward strand.
GAGGCCACAGCGGAAGCCTGGGGTCCGGGCGCGGCCTGGCTGCTCGCGCGGGCGCCCGCGCTGCTCGGCGAGCACGACGACGCGGCGGACTTCACGCCCCGCCACCGCCTCGTCCACGAGGCCCACCGCCGCCACCCCGGCCTGCGCCTGATCCGCACGGGCCTGGTCCTCGAATCGCTGATCCCCTCGGTCCTGGAGCAGAAGGTCACCAGCGACGAGGCGTACCGCGCCTGGCGCATTCTCCTGAAGCGCCACGGCGAACCGGCCCCCGGCCCGGCGGACGGGATGCGCGTCATGCCCGATCCGCGGGGCTGGACGCTGATCCCGTCCTGGGAGTGGCACACGGCCGGCGTCGACGGCAAGCGCTCGTCGGCGATCGTGCGCGCCGCCCGCGTCGCCCGCCGTCTGGAGGAGGCCGCGGGCATGGACGACGTACGAGCAGCCGCCCGCCTCCAGGCGGTCCCCGGCATCGGCCCCTGGACGGCGGCCGAGACCTTGCAGCGCAGCAACGGTTCGCCGGACGCCGTGACGGTCGGCGATCTCCATCTGCCGAAGATCATCGGCTACGCGCTGACGGGCGAGCGCGGCACGGACGACGCGGCCATGCTCGACCTGCTGGCCCCCTACGCGGGCCACCGCCACCGCGCCTGCCGCCTCATCCTCCTCACCGGCCGCACCCCGCCCCGCCGCGCGCCGCGCTTCTCCGTGGGCGACATCCGCGCGCTGTAGGGCCCGGGACGGACCGGCTACCGCACCGATACGAACGCGTCGGCGGCGCGCTCCGGCCGGGGCCGGGGCGGCGCGGCGGGGCGGCCCACAGCCACCGCCCCCATCGGGTCCCAGTCCTCCGGCAGCTCCAGCACCCGCCGCACCACGTCGCGGCAGAACATCGTCGACGACACCCAGGCCGAACCGAGCTGCTCACCGGCCAGCGCCACCAGGAAGTTCTGCACCCCGGCCCCGGCCGTCACGACGAACATCTCCCGCTCGGCCGCGGCGCGGCGCTCGTCGGGGTAGGTGTGCGAGCCGTCCATCACCAGGCACGGCACCACCAGATACGGCGCGTTCCGCAGCACGTCGCCCCGGCGCAGCCGCTTGGCGACGCTCTCCTCGGTGAAGCCGTCGGCGCGCAGATCGGCCGCCCACGCGTCGCGCATCGCGTCGAGCAGTGCGGTACGGGCGTGCTCCGACTCCAGCAGCACGAACCGCCACGGCGTGGTGTGGTGCGGCGCGGGCGCGGTCACGGCGGCGGCGACCGCGCGCCGCACGGCGGCCCCGTCGACCGGCTCGGCGGTGAACTCCCGGACCGTGCGCCGCAGCGTCACCGCTTCCCGTACGGCCTCCGAGGTCCCCAGCCGGAACATGTCGTCGGCGGCGACCCGTAC
>NZ_JBHVHQ010000676.1:0-4749 GCF_042800135.1 Streptomyces sp. NPDC057654
GCGCGGCAGCGCGTACGTACCAAGCCTCCGGCGCAAGCCGACCGGCGCGGCAGCGCAAGCCGATCGGTGCGGCAGCGCCTATGGGGCGAGCCTCCGGCGCAAGCCGACTGGCTTTCGGGTGCGCGCCGTGGGCAGGATGGGCGCCGTGACTGAGATCCGTACCCCCCGACTTCTGCTCCGCCGCTGGCACGAGGACGACCTCGGCCCGATGGCCGACATCAACGCCGATCCGCAGGTCATGCGGTGGATCGGGGACGGTTCGGTCCGGGACCCGGCGGAGACGGCCGAGGCCGTGGAGCGGTGGGAGGAGGAGTGGGACGACGAGGGCTTCGGGCTGTTCGCCGTCGAGCTGCTGGCCTCCGGGGAGCTGGCCGGGTTCGTGGGGCTGTCCGTTCCGTCGTTCCTGCCGGAGGTGGAGCACGAGGTGGAGATCGGGTGGCGGCTGGGTCGGCAGTTCTGGGGGCAGGGGTACGCGTCGGAGGGGGCGCAGGCCACCTTGGAGTTCGCCCTCCAGGACCGGGGGCTGGACCGGGTGATCAGCATTCACCGCAAGGGCAACACCGCGTCCGGGAACGTGATGCGCAAGCTCGGCATGGAGCTGGAGCGCGAGACGACGCACCCGGTCTACGGCTTCCCGCTGCTGGTGCACTCCATCGACCTCAGCCAGTACTCGGGGTGACGCGGGGCCCCCGCCCCGGCATCAGGACGGCGGCCCCGGCGGCGGCGAGCACGGCGATGATGCCCGCGAGGAGGAAGGCGAGCCCGTAGCCGTGCCCGCCGGTGCGGGTGTTGGCGACGGCGGAGAAGCCGGCGATGCCCAGCGCCGTGCTGACCTGACGGACCGTGTTGAGCAGCCCGGACGCGAGGCCGGTCATGGCGGGGTCCACGCCGCCGGTGGCGGCGACGGTGATGGGGGTGAAGGCGAGGCCCGCGCCGAGGCCGAAGAGGGCGACGGGCAGCACCACGGAGGGAAAGAACGAGGTGTGCGGGCCGAGCCGGGAGAGCAGCAGGAATCCGGCCGCCACCAGGACGAGGCCGACGCAGGCCGTGCGGCGGGCGCCCCAGCGCGGGGTGAGCCGGCCGGCGAACTGGGCGCCGACCATCACCGCGAAGGCCGCGGGCAGGAAGCCGAGCCCGGCGCGGAGCGGCGAGAAGTGCCGCACGTTCTGGAGGTAGAGCGAGATCAGCACGGGGCTGGCGAGATAGCCGAGGCCCAGGCCGAACATGACGGCGTTGGCGCTGCTCACGGAGCGGTGGGAGAAGATCCGCAGCGGTACGAGCGGGCTGCGCGCCCACTTGGCCTGGCTGATGAGGAAGAGGGCGAGCAGCACCGAGGCGGCGCCCAGGAACCAGCCGCCGCGGGCCGCTCCCCCGTCGCCGCCGAAGCAGACCACGCCGTAGACGAGCGCGACGAGGCCGCTGGTGACCAGCAGCGCTCCGGTGATGTCGAGGGGCTGCCGGCCCGCTTCCGTACGGACCCGGCGGGTGAGCGCGAGCGCGGCGAGGACGAGGACGACGGCGCCGATGGGCACGTTCACCAGGAAGACCCAGCGCCAGCCGAGGGTGTCGGTCAGCACGCCGCCGCACAGGGTGCCGGCGGCGGCGCCCACCGCGCCGACCATGGACCACAGCCCCAGCGCCCGCGCCCTGCGCTGCGGTTCGGCGTACGCCTGGTGGACGATGGTGAGGGTGGTCGGCATGAGCAGCGCGCCGCCGATGCCCTGGACGGCGCGGGCGGCGATGAGCCAGCCGGCGCCGCCGGCCAGGCCGCACCAGACGCTGGCGGCGGTGAAGACGCCGAGGCCGGTCAGATACATGGCGCGGGTGCCGAAGAGGTCGGCGAGCCGGCCGCCGAGCAGCAGGAATCCGGCGAAGGCGAGGGTGTAGGAGGTGACGACCCAGCCGATGGAGGCGGCCGAGAAGCCGAGGTCGCGGGCGATGGGCGGCAGGGCGACGGAGATGATCGTCGCGTCCAGGACGACGAGGAACTGCGCCCCGCAGGCCAGGATCATCAACAGCCATGGCCTCGCGGCCCGTTCGCGTTCGGCCGCCGGGATTCCGGTCGCCGCGGTCACTGACATGCCCACCCCTTCCGATACGAGGTTAGGCTAACCTAACTTCATATCGGGGGAAACGGCATTCGCCCCGTACGGACCCTCAGCCCCACCCGGCCAGCACCGCGAACCCGTACCGCTTGTAGAAGCAGTCCGCGCCGTCGAAACCCGCCTCCGCCAGCCACGCCAGATGGTCGGCGACCGGAGCGGGCGCGCCGCGCACCAGTTCCTCGCGCACCGCGTCGATCTCCGCCGCGCTCGCGCCGCGGTCCGCCGCCTCCCGCAGCCACACCTCGCCGTACAGCGCGTCCAGCCGCGGACCGGGCCCGGCCACCTGCTCCGCGTTGACGAACACCCCGCCCGGCGCGAGGACCTCGCGGACCCGCCCGTAGAGCCGTCGCTGGTCGGGGCGGGGCAGCTGGTGGATGGCGAGGGCGGAGACCACGATGTCGAACGGGCCGGGCGGCAGCGCCTCCCGCAGGTCCCGTACGTGCGGGGTGTGCCCCACCGCGAACAGGTCGAGCGCGGGCCGGGCCGCCGCCAGCATCTGCTCCGAGGAGTCGACGAGGTCGAAGGTGGCCTCGGGCAGCACCGAGGCCAGACCGCAGGCGAACAGACCGGTGCCGGCGCCGAGGTCGAGCACGCGCGGCGCGGGCCGCTCGCCCGCCGCCGCCAGTTCGACGGCGACCTCGTAGAAGGCGTTGAGGTGCGGTACGAGCCGGGGGCGGGCGCTGTCATAGCCCTCCGCGCTCCAGACCGCCAGGCGCGAGACGTCCACCACTGCGAAATGCCCACCAATCGAACCGTTGTGCCGTCAACTCGGCACACCTTACTTCCTGTTCGGCGCGCCCGCCGAGGGCTTTCTTCCGGCGGATTCGGGAGACGGCAGGAGAAATTCGCGTGCGAACCGGACTGAACTACGCTCAACCGGAACACGAAGAACGCGAGGACCGACGGACGACAGGACGGAGGCGGCGGGTGCCGGTCGAGATCACCTGGTGGGGTCATGCCACCACGACGGTGGAGGACTCCGGGGTGCGGGTGCTGACCGACCCCCTCTTCGCCCGCCGCCTCGCGCATCTGCGCCGCCGCCGGGGGCCGGTGCCGCCGCCCGCCGCGGCGGTCGCGGACCTCGCGCTGGTCTCGCATCTGCACACCGACCATCTGCACCCGGCCTCGCTGCGGCGGCTCGCGCCCGGCACCCGGCTCGTGGTGCCGCGCGGCGCGGGCCACGCCGTGCCGGGGCTGCGGAGGGCGGCGGCGGACCGGGGGCTGCGGGTCACCGAGGTGACGGCGGGCGACGAGGTGCGGGTGCGGGACGTCGTCGTACGGGCGGTGCCCGCCGCGCACGACGGCCGACGGCTGCCGTACGGGCCGCACCGGACGCCCGCGCTCGGCTATGTGGTGCGCGGCGAGGCCGCCACGTACTTCGCGGGCGACACCGGGCTCTTCGACGAGATGCCGAAGGCCGTGGGGGCGGTGGACGTGGCGCTGCTGCCGGTGGGCGGCTGGGGCCCGTTCCTGGGCCGCGACCATCTCGACGCGGGGCGGGCGGCGCTCGCGCTGGCCCGCCTCGGGGCGCGCGACGCGGTGCCGGTGCACTACGGAACGTACTGGCCGATCGGCATGGACGCGGTGCGCCCGCACGAATTCCACGCGCCGGGCGACGACTTCGTACGGCACGCGGCCCGGCTCGCGCCGCGCGCCGCCGTGCACCTGCTCGGGCACGGCGAGAGCGTACGGCTGGGGGCCGGCGGGTGAACGGCCGCATGGCCCTGGCGGAGCTGGCGCGTCAGGTGCCGCCGGAGTCGACGCAGCAGGCGGTGGGGTACCCGTCGCTGTTCCTGCTGGTGTTCCTGGGCTCCCTGGTTCCGGTGGTTCCGACGGGGGCCGTGGTCAGCTCCGCCGCCGTGGTGGCCATCCACCAGACCGATCCCTTCGCCCTGCTGGTGGTCTTCGGCGTCGCGTCCTTCGGCGCGTTCCTCGGCGACATCGCCCTCTACTGGCTCGGGCAGCGCGGCGTCCGCTCCCGCAACGGCTCCCGCTGGCTGGAGCGCCTGCGCGACCGAGCCGCCCCCGAGCGACTGGCCCAGGCCCGGACGAAGCTGGACGAGCACGGCGTCGCCGTCCTCGTCCTCTCCCGCCTGATGCCGGCCGGCCGCATCCCGGTGATGCTGGCCTGCCTCCTCTCCCGCATGCCGATGCGCCGCTTCGTCCGCGGCGACATCCCGGCCTGCCTGGCCTGGGCCGCCACGTACCAGCTGATCGGCATCCTCGGCGGCTCCCTCTTCCCCCGCCCGTGGGAGGGCGTGGCGACGGCGGTCGGCCTGACGCTGCTGGTGAGCGCGGGGCCGGTCGTCTGGCGACGGGTACGGCACCGGTGACGGTGCGCCGGAGCGGCGGCGCCGCGTGTCGGGGACGGCCCGGCTCGGGCGGCGGCCGGACGCGGCACCGCTGAAGCAGCGGAGCGGCGCTGCGGGGCGGCGACGAAGCACGGCGCCGGACGGCGGCCGGGCGCGGCACCGCTCAGGCCCCGCACGAGCCGCGCCCCTGGCAACGCGGCGCGAGCCGGCGGTGGACGAGGCGCGCGGCGACTCCGCCGGGAGCGGCAGCGCCCCGGTGACCGTGCCCGCGGGGCGGCGGCCATCAGCCGCCCGCCAGTTCCCCCAGCACCGCCCCGAAGGCGGCCAGGGCC
>NZ_JBHVHQ010000677.1:0-4740 GCF_042800135.1 Streptomyces sp. NPDC057654
GGCCGAGGCCGTCCGGATCGAGACCGCCGTCGCGGACGATCTCACCGCGCGGGACGGCTCCGCCCGTACGACCGAGGAGATCGGCGACGCGCTCAGCGCACGAGTAGCGGGCTGACGCCCGCCGCCACATCACACAGCGACGGGCTCGCGCCCGCCGCTGTGCTACCACGCGGTTGGGTGCGACCATCGACCCCAGGCCGCGCACACGTTTCTGTCCACGGCCCCACCCGAGCGATAATCGGACGTGGGGCCGCGGTAATGAGGGGAAGCTCGGACGTCCTAGCAGTACCGGGACGGAGTGAGCGCGGTCCACCACATCTGAAACTGTGAAGGACTACCACTCATGACGACGCCCACGATCGAGCTCAAGCCCTCCGCACACTCCCTGTCCGACGCCGAGCGGGAGCGCATCCTGGCGGAACCGGGGTTCGGCCGTTTCTTCACGGACCACATGGTGACGGTCCGCTGGACCGAGGGCCGCGGCTGGCACGACGGCCAGCTCGTGCCGTACGCGCCGCTGTCCATGGACCCCGCCAACATGACGCTGCACTACGCGCAGACGATCTTCGAGGGGCTCAAGGCGTACCGCCAGCCGGACGGCACCGTCGCCACCTTCCGCCCGCACGCCAACGCCGAGCGCTTCCAGTCCTCCGCCCGCCGCCTCGGCATGCCGGAACTCCCCGTCGAGACCTTCATCGAGGCGTGCGACGCGCTCGTCAAGCAGGACAAGGACTGGGTCCCCGGCAGCGGCGAGGCCTCCCTCTACCTGCGCCCCTTCATGATCGCCACCGAGGTCGGGCTGGGCGTGCGGCCCGCCAACGAATACCTCTTCATCGTCATCGCCTCGCCGGCCGGCGCCTACTTCTCCGGCGGCGTGAAGCCCGTCTCGGTCTGGCTCTCCGAGGAGTACGTGCGCGCCGTCCCCGGCGGCACCGGCGCCGCGAAGACCGGCGGCAACTACGCCGCCTCCCTGGTCGCGCAGGCGCAGGCCGCCGAGCAGGGCTGCGACCAGGTGGTCTGGCTGGACGCCATCGAGCGCCGCTGGGTCGAGGAGATGGGCGGCATGAACCTGTATTTCGTGTACGGGAACAAGATCGTCACCCCCGAGCTGACCGGCTCGCTCCTCCCCGGCATCACCCGCGACTCGCTGCTCAAGATCGCCATCGATCTGGGGTACGAGGCCGGCGAGGGCCGCGTCTCCACCGACGACTGGAAGGCCGGCAACGCAGACGGCACCCTCACCGAGGTCTTCGCCTGCGGCACCGCCGCCGTCATCACCCCCGTCGGCTCGGTCAAGTCCGCCCGCGCCGACTGGACCGTCGGCGACGGCACCCCCGGCGAGGTCACCATGAAGCTCCGCGAGGCCCTGCTGAACATCCAGACCGGCGCCGCAGAGGACGCCCACGGCTGGATGCACCCCCTGGGCTGACGGTCGGCTGACGCCGCGCGCACCCGAGGGCCGTCCCCGACGCAGCGTCGTGGGGGCGGCCCTTACGCGTCAACCTGTGCCCCGCCCCCCTCGCGGACCCGCGATCATGAGGCCGGGTTGTACGCATCCGGGCGCATTGACCGGCTTCCCGTGGTGCGGTTGCATCCCCCTGGGCCTTCGGCGAAGGGCCGGGGGGATTCGCATGTTCCGGGGGGAATCATGTCCATCGCTGTACGAGCGGCCATCGGTACGGCCCTGGCGGGGGCGCTCACGGCCGCCGCCCTGCCCGCCGCGACCGCAGCCGATACAGGAGCCGCGCACCGTCCGCGCACGGTCAGAGCCAGCGTCGCCGCGGACGGCGCCCAGGCGGACGCCGCGTCGGGCGGCGGCGTGATCAGCGCGAACGGGCGGTACGTCGCCTTCACCTCGCGCGCCACCAACCTGACCCCTGACACCGGCTCGCCGTTCCCCGACACCTTCGTCAAGGACCTGCGCACCGGCACGGTCACCTTCGTCCGGGACGGCCTGTACGGGCTGCGCATGAGCGCCGACGCGAACTGCGTCGGCTTCAACGACTACGGCGCCCACGACATCCAGGGCATCGTCCACGACATGAAGACCGGCAAGCGGGACCTGCTCGGCCAGGCACGCGGCGGCTCCACCCTCACCTCGCTCAGCGCCGACTGCCGCTACGCCGCCTACACCGACAAGCCGCACCACCCCGCCGACCCCAGAGCCGTGTACGTCCGCGACCGGCAGACCGGCGAGAACATCAAGGCCAGCCACGACGCGACGCCCGAGCAGTTCGACATGACGGACGGCTCGATCAGCGGCGACGGCAAGACGATCGCGTACCAGACCCACCGCCGCCTGGGCGAGGGCCCCGACACCGACGACATCGTCGTCAAGGACCTCGTCACGGGAGAACGCGAGCAGATCGACGGCTCCCACGACGTCGCCCCCGCGAGCCTCGTGCAGCTCAGCAGCAACGCCCGTACCGTCGCGTACAACGTGGGCCCGGACGCGTACGTACGCGACCTGCGCACCGGCCGTACGGTCCACCTCCCCGGCGTACAGGCGCGTGCCCTGAGCCCCGACGGACGCCAGGTCCTGTACGCGGACAGCGCGTCCAAGCTCCACCTGCGCGACCTGCGCTCCGGCGACGACCGGACCGTGGTCGACGCCCCCGCGTCGGCGGGACCGGGGTCGCTGTCGGCGCACGCGAAGAGCCTCGCCTTCGGCTCCGGGGCCGACGACCTCGTACCGGGGGACACCAATGGCTTCGCGGACGTCTTCGTGCGGCGGCTGCGGTAGCGGACCGATGTCGGCGCGGCGCGGCACGTAGAAAGAAGCGTGATCGTTGCCGACCCGGCTCTTGTCGTGGACAGGTCCGTTCCGCCACCGTGATCGACCATGGGACAGCACTGGAAGAAGATCTGGGTCGGCTCGGCCGGCAACATGGTCGAGTGGTTCGACTGGTTCGTGTACGCGACGTTCGCCGTGTACTTTGCGGACGCGTTCTTCCCCAAGGGCAACGACACCGCCAACCTCATGAACACCATGGGGATCTTCGCCGTCGGCTTTTTCATGCGACCGGTCGGCGGCTGGCTGCTCGGCCGGATCGGTGACCGCAAGGGACGCAAGGCAGCTCTCACCCTGACCGTCACGCTGATGTCCGCCTCCGCGATCCTCATCGCGGTGGCCCCGACCTACGCGGTCGCGGGCTACGGCGGCGTCGCCGTCCTCATGGTCGCCCGGCTGCTCCAGGGGCTGTCGGTCGGCGGCGAGTACGCGGCCAGCGCGACGTATCTCACCGAGGCGTCCGCGCCCGGCAAGCGCGGCTTCGCGTCCAGCTTCCAGTACGTGTCCATGACCGCCGGCCAGCTCGTCGGCCTCGGCTTGCAGATCGTGATGCAGCGGACCATGTCCGAGGACTCGCTGCACAGCTGGGGCTGGCGCGTCCCGTTCATCGTCGGCGCCGTCGGGGCCGCCATCGTCTTCTACCTGCGCCGCAACCTGCTGGAGACGGAGGTGTACGAGGCGGACGAGGAAGGCGCGGCCGACGCGGCCGAGGTCGCGCAGCGCGGCACGCTCAAGGCGCTGCTGCGGCACAAGCGCGAGGCGTTCCTGGTGATCGCGCTGACGATGGGCGGCACGGTCGCGTACTACACGTACACGACGTACCTCACCAAGTTCCTCTCCAAGAGCGCGGGCATGGACAAGCCGACGGCGTCCCTCGTCAGCTTCGTCGCGTTGTTCCTCTTCATGTGTCTTCAGCCGGTCGCGGGCGCCCTCTCGGACCGCATCGGGCGGCGGCCGCTGCTGATCACCTTCGCGGTGGGCTCGACCTTCCTGACCGTGCCGATCATGACGCTGCTCAAGCACGCCGGCTCCTTCTGGCCCGCGCTCGGCCTCGCGCTCCTCGCGCTCGTCATCGTCACCGGCTACACCTCGATCAACGCCTGCGTGAAGGCCGAACTCTTCCCGACGGGCGTACGAGCCCTGGGCGTCGCCCTCCCGTACGCCATCGCCAACGCGCTCTTCGGCGGCACGGCGGAATACGTGGCCCTCTGGTTCAAGAAGGGCGGCATCGAGTCGGGCTTCTACTGGTACGTGGCGGGGTGCGCGGCGGTCTCGCTGATCGTCTACCTCAGCATGCGCGAGACCAGGGATATCGACCTGAAGAGCATTGGCCGGCAGCCGGCGGATACCTCACCCGAGTCGTCCCCGCACACGATCCCCGAACGCGCCTGACTGTGGCCTCAATCGCCGGCCGGGCTGGAATTTCGGTGCGGCTCGACCTGAGCGCGGGCTACTGATGCCCTCAAGCGCCGGGCGGGCTGAGTTACGTGCGGATCGGCGCACACAATCAAGCCCGCCCGGCGTTTGAGGGCGAATCTCTGACCGGATGGTGAGACGGCCCAGCGCAGCGCCCGGCCGCTGTGCGAGCATCGCACCGTGCTCTCGTTCGCCATGATTATTGGCAGCAGGCGCGCCGGTCCGCAGTGACCGCCCCGTACCACCCGAGTACGGCGCGGAAACCGTGTCTCAAGACCCGCGCGCAGACCTCTCGCACCCGCGAGAGGTTTTTTCGTTTCCCGGCACCCACCCCGCCGGAGGCGATCGGCGCGGAGGGCGTAGGGAGACGGTGGAGCCGGTCATTCCGGTAGACCGAGATCCCGACAGGAGTCACATCAGCATGACGGACGCACAGAAGGACGCAGAGAAGGACGCGCAGGCCGCGCCCGACGACGCCTTCCACGTCTTCGACACCACGCTGCGCGACGGCGCGCAGCGTGAAGGCATCAACC
>NZ_JBHVHQ010000678.1:0-4734 GCF_042800135.1 Streptomyces sp. NPDC057654
GTATCAGCGTCCGCCCCGGCGGTGTCCGCCGGTCTTCCCGTGTGCGTCGGTTCCATCCACTCCACCCGTTCGAGCCGTCCTTCGGCAATTGTCCCTGTCCGAGGTACTCGGGGAACGGACCAGGAGTTCCCGGCGTCCGAACTGTTGAGGTCCGAACTGGAGAGGGGCGCGCAGCGCGAGCGGCGGTCGCCCCCTAGCCGCGGTGCGCCGCACGGGTACCGCGCCGTCCGCCGGGCGGTCCCCCGCGCCGCCATGGGATCATGGAGGCCGATCGGACCGCGACGGCGCCGCTGATCCCGTGCCCACCGCGCCCCTGCGAGGAGAGTCCGCCCATGTCCAGGCCCCCCATGCCCCGCGGTACGGCCTACGCCGTGCTGGCCGCGCTGGCGGCCGTGGTGGTCCTCATATCGGCCGCCATCTTCATCGGGGCCCGCACCGGGGAGCGGCCGGGCGCCGCGGCGGGCGAGGCCCGCGGTTCGGCGTCGCCCGCGTCCACCGGCTCCTGGGCCGGCACGTGGGGCACGTCGGCGTCGGCCGCCGAGCCCCGTACGCCGGGCGGTTTCGCGGGCATGTCGGTACGGAACGTGGTGCACACCAGCATCGGCGGCACCAGCGCCCGCATCCAGCTCTCCAACCTCTACGGCAACCAGCCGCTCTCCCTCACGCACGTTTCCGTGGCCCTGGCCGCGGCCCCCGGCGACGCCGCCGCCGAGCCGGGCACCATGCGCCGCCTCACCTTCGGCGGCCGTACCGGCGTCACCATCCCCGCCGGCCGCTCGGTCGTCAGCGACCCCGTCCGGCTCGCCGTGCCCGCCGCCGCGGACCTGCTGGTCACCACCTACTCGCCGACGCCCTCGGGCCCGGTCACGTACCACCCGCACGCCCGCCAGACCTCCTACCTCGCGCACGGCGATCGGGCCGAGGACGGCTCGGGCGCCGCGTACACCGGCCGGAGCCCGTACTGGCGCTACCTCACGGGCGTCGACGTGTGGAACAAGGACGCCCAGGGCGCGGTCGCCGTCATCGGCGACTCCATCACCGACGGCGTCACCTCCACCGTCGGCGCCAACCACCGCTGGACGGACTTCCTCGCCGCCCGGCTGCGCACCGAACCGGACGCGCCCCGCTACGGCGTGCTCAACCAGGGCATCAGCGGCAACCGCGTGCTCCTCGGCGGCATGCACGGCCGCGTCTCCGCCAACCCCAGCGCCCTCTCCCGCCTCGACCGCGACGTCTTCGCGCGGACGGGCGTACGGGCCGTCATCTCGCAGCTCGGCGTCAACGACATCCTGCGGCTGCCGCACCAGAAGGACCCCCGCCGGATCGTGGCGGGCCTGCGGGAACTGGTCGCGCGGGCGCACGCCCACGGCCTGCCGGTCTCCGGCACGACCTTGATGCCGTTCGGCGGCCACCGCGGCTACGACCCGCGGCTGGAGGCCGTACGGGAGGCGGTCAACGCGGAGATCCGGGCGGGGCACGTCTACGACGACGTCATCGACCTCGACAAGGCGCTGCGCGACCCGGCCGCGCCGAAGCGCCTCGATCCGCGGTACGACTCCGGCGACCATCTGCACCCCAGCGACGCGGGCTACCAGGCGATGGCCCGCGCGGTGGACCTGAAGAGCCTCAAGAACGCCTCGTCGGCGACGCTCTGACGCACGCCTACTCCAGGGTCTTGCGCCGCTCCTCGCGCTGCGCCTTCCGCACTGCCTTGTTCTCCTTGCGCTCCTTGCGCTTGACGCTGACGCCGCCCCAGAAGGCCAGGCCGCTGACGGTGACGCGCGGCGCGCCGGGCGTACCGGGGCCGCTGGCCTTGTCGTCGAAGCCGCCCATGATGCCGATGCCGCTGACGTGCACCTCGACGTCGGGCGGCACGACGACCTCCATGCCCCCCATGATCGCGAAGCAGCGAATGGTGATGTCCCGGTCCTCGAACCGGGCGTCGCGCAGATCGATCTGGCCGCCGCCCCAGAACGCCACGGAGTTGAAGGCACGCGGCGCGATCCAGCGGCCCCCGCGCTGGAAGCCGCCCATGACGGCGACGCCCCAGCGGGAGGTGGCCTGACCGCCGACGCGCTCGGTCCAGTCCGGTGAGCCTCCGGGCTCCGACGTCCGTCGGGAGGCATCCACCCCGGCCCGTCCCGGCGCCGGGAGGTCGCGCACGAGAACCTCCAACTCGCCGTGCGTACGAGCCTTGTACGCCGCCCCGAGCCGCTGATCGAACTCGTCCATGTCCAGCCGCCCCTCGGCGAGCGCCTCCCTCAGCGCCTCGGCGATGCGGTCGCGTTCGGAGTCGGAGGCCCGCATGTCAGGGAGTTCACTCATACCGGACAGCCTAGCGAGCGTAGGTCACGAAGCCGACCGCTCCGCGTACATCTTCGCGATGACGGCCTCGACCTCTTCCAGGGCGAGTGCTGTTCAGACGGCCTGGAGGCCGACGAGCACACGGCGTAAGAGCCAGGGATCAGCCCGCGCGGCCGACCGTACGTCGGAGCGCTCCGCCCTGCGGCGGTGCGGCAGCACGGTAGAAGTCGCCTCGGGCACCGTGATCTCAGCCCAAACCAACTTGCCCCGCGGCGTGCGGCAAAAACCCCAGCACTTCGCCGTCTCCTGGACGAGCAGAAGACCGCGCCCGCCTTCGGTGTCGTCGTCCGGCTTCTGGAGGACGGGCATTTCCTTGGATGTATCCCACACCTCGATGACGACGCTGGCGTCGAGGCCGACCAAGCGCACGGTCACGAGGTTCAAGGTCTCCAGCTCCAGCCACGTTGGCGGGCGGTCGAGAACGCCGGTCACTTTCACGGCGTTCGTCACCAGCTCGGAGACGACAAGGGTGGCGTCCCCTTCGATGGAGCGGGCGTGCCACTTGCCGAGCGTGAGCCTCATGAAGTGGCGGGACATACTCACCGCCGAGCCGACAGCGGCAAGGCTGAGCTGATCCATGAAGCGGGCCCGCTGGGAGAAGTAGAAGGGTTCTTCGTCGCCCTGGCTCTGGTTCACGCGCGCTCGTCCAAGCTCACTACATGCGCGGATACGTGCTCGATGTTCAGGATCATGGCGTCCTGGAGAGCGCGGGTGAGGGCCAGGTCGCGGTAAGAGGGAACGATCACGTGGCGGGCTTCCGCGTACTGGATGGCCTCGATCATCTCGCCGAAGGCGTCGATCCGTCCGTCCAACGGCTCGTGGAACACGGTCGCGAGGGTGAGGCCCTCGGCCTCGGCGTACGCGGTCATGTCTGCCTGCCTCCGGTTCACCTCCTCGTCAGACATCCCGCTCGGTACGCGCATATAGCCAAACATCAGCTGCTTCACGTCCTGCCCTCCCTTACCCGCACTCACTCTCAGCGCTACGGCCACTGCCCTGCGTTACCGAGTGAAGCACTGGACTAATCGAATATGCAACACTCCATATTGGAAATCTGGAAGACACTTCTTCGAACACATATCCCCTATTCCATATCGGGAAGATGTGGGCTTCCATTTCGGATGTAAGATGGGTTCCAGATCGGAGGTACACCACGTGGTGGAAGCGGCAAGCGGCTCGACCGTGCCTCGCCGTCAGTTGGGGCGACACCTGCGTGAGCTGCGCAATCGCGCGCGGCTGACCGTACGTGCGGCATCGACGGCCCTGGAATGGTCGGATCAGAAGATCTGGCGCATCGAGACGGGGCAAACGTCCATGCGCAGCCTGGACGTTGAGGCCATGTGCCGCGTGTACGGCGCGGACGCCGAGTTGACCAAGGGTCTTATGGGCCTGGCCAAAGAGACGAAGAACCGAGGGTGGTGGCACTCCTACGGTGACGTGATCCCTGAAGGGTTCGACCTGTTCATCGGGTTGGAGGGCGCGGCAGCGAGCCTGCGTCAGTACATCAAGGACCTGGTCCCGGGCCTCGTGCAGACGGATGACTACGCCCGCGCCTTGATTCAGGCGGACAACCCGGACGTCGCCCCCGAGGAGATCGAACGGCGGGTGCATGTCCGACTGGCCCGTCAGGAGCTGCTGACCAGGGTGACCGCGCCGCCTACCTTGGAACTGGCGCTCGGTGAAGCGGTTCTTCACCAGCCGGTCGGCGGTGGTGACGTCATGGCTCGCCAGTTGGACCGTTTGGCAGAGGCGATGGACATGCCGAACGTCTCACTGCGGGTCGTGCCGTTCGCAGCAGGCTTGCATCACGGACTCATGTCCGGCCCGTTCACCACCCTCCGCTTTCCTGTCGGCGGTGACGGTCAGCCGATGGAGCCGCCCACCGTCTACATGGAGGGTTTCACCGGCGACCTCTACCTCGACAAGCCGCAAGAGATCGAGCGGTATGACCGGGCGTTCACATCGATCTGGGACACGGCCCTGGACGCCAAGAACACGCAGAACATGCTTCGACAGGCGGCAAAGGAGTTTTCGCGATGATGAGTTCAGACCTCACGGGCGCGGTGTGGCGTAAGTCCAGCCGCTCCCAGAACAACGGCCAGTGCGTCGAGGTCGCATTCCTCGACGATGGCCGCGTGGCCATGCGGGACAGCAAGGACAAGGGCAACGGCCCCGCTCTCGTCTTCACCCCCGGCGAGTGGGACGCGTTCGCGGGCGGCATGTCGGACGGGGAGTTCATCCGCCCGTAGCCACCCACCAAGATCCCGACCACAGAGCAGCGCCCGACCCGTTCAGGAGGTCGGGCGCTGCTTGTACGCAAGATCCGAGCGTAGGTGACTACTGCTCATCAATGTGTGGTGTCGGGAGGGT
>NZ_JBHVHQ010000679.1:0-4724 GCF_042800135.1 Streptomyces sp. NPDC057654
CTCGGCGACGTGGTCGCCGAACACGACCGCGGCGGCGGCCCGGGCGCGTTCGCCACCGCGTTCGCCACCGCCCGCGAACGCCTGGCGGAACACGGCGGCTGGCTGCGCGGGCACCGGGGACGGACCGACGCCGCCCGGCACGAACTCCACACAGCGGTCGACAAGCTCGTAGCCGGGGCGGAACCGGCGGGGCGGGACCGGAAAGGCACGCGATGAGCGACACCGGCGGCGGACGGCAGTGGTTCGCCTTCCTGGAGAGCAACACCACAGGAACCGGGCGGCAGTTCTGCGCGGCGGCCGCGGCCCGCGGCATGCGCCCGGTGCTGCTCGCCCGCGACCCCGGCCGCTACCCGTACGCGGCGGAGGACGGCGTCGAGACCGTCGTGCTCGACACCGGGGACTTCGACGCCGTCCAAGAGGCGTGCGAGCGGCTCGCTGCCGGGGCCGGGCTCGCCGGGGTCGCCTCCAGCTCCGAGTACTTCGTGGCGCCCGCCGCCCGCGTCGCCGCGAAACTGGGGCTCCCCGCGGCCGACGGCGACGCCATCGCCCGCTGCCGCCAAAAGGACGCCCAGCGCGACCTGCTCGCCGCGGCCGGCGTGCCCTCGCCCGACTACCGCTCCGTCGGGGAAGTCGCCGAAGCCGTCGGCGCGGCACGGGAGATCGGCTACCCCGTGGTGCTCAAACCCGTCAGCGGCTCCGGCTCGGTCGGCGTGAAGCTCTGCCGCGACGAGGACGAGACGCGGCAGTGGGCGGACCGGCTGCTGTCCCGTACGGGCGACGAGCGCGGCACGCCCGTACCCCGCCGCCTGCTCGTCGAAGCGGCCGTCGACGGGCCGGAGTTCTCCGTGGAGACCTTCGGCACGGACGTGGTGACCGTCGTCGGCAAACACATCGGGCCCGAGCCCTACTTCGTGGAGACGGGCCACGACGTGCCCGCCGCCGTCCCCGAGGACGTACGGGCCGTGCTCGCCGACACGGCCGTACGGGCGCTCGCCGCCCTCGGCCTCGGCTGGGGCGCGGCCCACACCGAACTGCGCTGGTCGACGGCGGGCCCCATAGTCATCGAGGTCAACCCGCGGCTCGCCGGGGGCATGATCCCCGCCGCCGTCAAGGCCGCCACCGGCACGGACCTCGTGGACGCGGTCATCGCCCGCGCCAGCGACGGCCCGCCCCCGGCCCCCGGCCCCGCGGCCGGGCACGCCGCCGTCCGCTTCCTCATGGCGCCGGGCGCAGGGCGGGTCACGGCCGTCGGCGGGCTGGACGAGGCGGCGGCGGGCCCCGGCGTCGTCCTGGCCCACGCCACCGCGGCCGCCGGAAAGACCGTGGGAATCACCCACTCCTTCCTCGACCGCCTGGGCTACGCCGTGGCTGCCGGCCGGGACGCCGAGGAGGCCGCGCGGCGCGCGAAGGCGGCCGTACGACTGATCAGGATCGAGATGCGGGCCACGGAATGGGACGAAGGGGGCGGCGGGCAGTGACGGGGAACGCGAGCCAGGGGGCGCCCACCAGCGCGCCACGGTGGACCGAGCACGGCGCGCCCGCCGACGGCGCCGGAGAACACCGCGGCCGGATACCCGAGGAACTGGCGGCGGACCTCCGCCGCACCGCCGCGCGGCTCGGCACGGACCTCGCCACTCTGCTGCTCGCCGCGCACGCCCGCGTCCTGGCCACCGTGACGGCGGAACACGAGCTGAACACCGGTCAGGTACGCACCGCCGACGCGGCCCCGACGGCACTGCGGCTCACGGTCGCCGACTCCACATGGGCCGAACTGGTGCAGAGCGTGCGGGTGTCGGAGCCTGGGGAGACAGGGCGGACGACGGAGATCGTCTGCGATCTCGCCGCTCTCGAAGCCCCCAGCCCCCGCGATGCCCTGGGGGACGGCGTGCTGCTGCGCGTCGTCTTCACCCCCGACGGAGCCGGGCTCTCGCTGCGCGTGCTCTTCGACCGCGCCACGCTGAACGAGGAGTACGCGGCCCGGCTGACGGGCTATCACCTCACCGCGCTGCGCCTCCTCGCCGCCGACCCCGGCGCCCGGCACCACCGGCAGAGCCTGCTCTCCCCGGCCGAGACGGAGATCCAGCTCCACGGTCTGTCCGGACCCCGGACCGGGCCGCTGGAGCAGACGTTCACGGACCTCTTCGAGGAGCAGGTCCGCGGCGGGCCCGACCGGATCGCCGCCGCGCACGGCGCGGACCGGTGGACGTACGGGGAACTCAACGCCCGCGCCAACCAGTACGCCCACGCCCTGCTCGCCGCCGGAGCCAAGGCCGAGGACGTGGTGGCCGTGGTCATGCACCGCGGCCTCGACTGGATCGCCGCGGCACTCGGCGTCTTCAAGGCGGGCGGCGTCTACCTGCCCGTACACCCGGACTTCCCGGCGGAGCGGACGGCCGGTCAACTCGACCGCAGCGAGTGCGCGTTGGTGCTCGCCGAACCTTCGGCCGAGGCGCGCGTGCGGGAAGCAGCGGCCGGTCTCGACCGGCCGCCGCGCATCCTGATCACGTCTCAGGTCTCACAAGGCTCAGGGAAGAGCGACGAGAATCCGGGGATCGCCGTCGCCCCCGGCCAGGCCGCGTACATCTACTTCACCTCCGGCTCCACCGGCGCCCCCAAGGGCGCGCTCTGCGAGCACGCGGGGCTGCTCAACCACCTCCATATGAAGATCGAGGACATGGGGATGGCGGCGGGCGGCGGCGAGGTGAGCGCGCAGACCGCCGCCCAGTTCGTCGACATCTCGCTGTGGCAGTTCGCCGCGCCGCTGCTGGTCGGCGGCAGTACCCGCGTCGTGGACACCGACACGCTGCTCGACGTCGACCGCTTCCTCGACGAGATCGTGCGCGGCGCGGTCACCGTCGCCCAGGTCGTCCCCTCCTACCTGGAGGTGCTGCTCGCGCACGTCGAGCGGCACCCGCGGCCGCTCGGCGGTCTGCGGGCGCTGTCGGTGACCGGCGAGACGCTGCGGCTGGAGTCGGTACGGCGCTGGTTCCGGGCGTACCCGCACATCAGGCTGGTCAACTCCTACGGGGCGACCGAGGTGTCCGACGACACCATGCACGAGGTCCTGGACCGCGCGCCGCAGGGCGACTTCGTCTCCGTCGGCCGGGCGCTGCGGAACGTCGACGCCTATGTGCTGGACGAGAATCTGGCGCTGGCGCCGCTCGGCTCACCCGGCGAGATCGCCTTCTCCGGCGTCTGCGTGGGGCGCGGCTACATCAACGACGAGGAGCGGACCCGGCAGGCGTTCGTCCCCGATCCCTTCCGGGCCGACACGCGGATGTACCGCACGGGGGACTTCGGCCGCCGGCTGCCGGACGGGCGCATCGAGTATCTCGGCCGTCGCGACGAACAGGTCAAGATCCGGGGCTTCCGCATCGAAATCGGGGAGATCGAGAACCGGCTGCTGGCCATGGCGGACGTCCGCGACGCCGCCGTGGTCATCGAGGGCGCGCCGGGCGGCCCCCGCAACCTCGTCGCCTTCTTCACCGGCGGCGAGGAACTGGTCGCGGAGCATCTGCGCGACTTCCTCGCCGGATCGCTGCCCGACTACATGGTGCCCACCTACTTCCACCGGCTACGGCGGCTGCCGCTCACCGAGAACGGAAAGGTGGACAAGACGGCGCTGCTCCGGCTGGCCGGCACGCTCGGCCACGGCGGCGCGCCCTACGTCGCGCCGCGCACCCCCACCGAGCAGCGGCTGGCCACGCTCTGGGCGGAGGTGCTGAACGCCCCGCTGGAGCGCATCGGCCGGGACGACGACTTCTTCGAGCTGGGCGGCTCCTCGCTCGCCGGGGTGCGGCTCGTGGTCCGGATGGACCGGGAGCTCTCCCTCAAACAACTCGTCGGCCACCCGGTGCTCAGCTCCCTCGCGGCGGTCCTCGACGGAACGCACCCCGAAGGGCCCTCGGCGGACGGTCTGCTCCAGCCGCTGTCCCGCGTCGACGCCGCGCACCACAGCCTGGTCTGCTTCCCCTACGCGGGCGGAAACGCCGTCAACTTCCGCGCTCTGGCAGCTGAGTTGGAGCGTGACGGCATCGCCGTGTACGGAGTGGAGCCGCCCGGACACGATCTGGCCGACGACGGGGAGCCGCTGGCCGACGTGGCGGAGGTGGCCCGCCGGGTGCACGCGGAGATCGTGGCGCGGGTCGGCACGCCCGTACTGCTGTGGGGGCACGGCGAGGGCGCGGCGGCGGCGCTGGAGACGGCGCGGCTGCTGGAGGCGGACGGCCGCCGGGCGGAGCGCGTCTTCATCGGGGCGCTGCTGCTGGACGAGGTCGACGACCTGCGGCGCGAGATGCGGACGGTCGCGGACGCCGACAACCGCACCCTCCTCGCGCGGCTGCGCTCCGAGAGCGCCTATGTAGAACTCGACGGACTCAAGCCGGAACGCGCCGAGGTGGTGGGATCGGCCTACCGCCACGATGTGCTGACGGCCCATCACCACCTCATCGCCGTCCGGCAGAACGCCGAGCGGTACGGCATCACGTCCGCGGTGGACGTCGTCGTCGCCCAGGACGACGCGACGACCAGCGGGTTCGGGGAGCGGCACGGCGAGTGGAAGCTGGTCGCGGACACTGTGCGGCTGCGCGAACTCGCGCAGGGCGGGCGGTACTTCGTACGGGCGTCGCCCGCGGACAGCGCGGCGCTGGTCCGTGCGGCGTGCGAGCGGCCGCGGCGCACCACGGTGTGACGCCGATGCGGGTGCGGAAGCCGACACAGGCACA
>NZ_JBHVHQ010000680.1:0-4723 GCF_042800135.1 Streptomyces sp. NPDC057654
GCGCCGCGCTGCGCCCCGTCGGCCATGTCGCGCAGCCACAGCGCCTGGAGCGCCGCCACCCCGGCCCCGGCGGGCACCAGCAGCAGCCCGAGCGCCGCGCCGCCCTTGGCCTCGCGGAACGCGCCCCGGATCAGCGTGCCGAGGGCGGCCAGGGGGCCGCCGAAGCGGCGCCTGTCCGAACCGATTTCATCGTCGTCCGTCTCCGACTCCGTTTCCTTGTACGGCATTTCACGCGGTACGGGCATGGGTACGGGCACGGGCCCCGGCCCCGGCGCGTCATCCTCTTCGGTGAAGCGGGCCGCCTGGAGCGCGTACATGCGCGCGTACCGCCCGCCCAGCGCCATCAGCTGCCCGTGCGTGCCGCTCTCCGCGACCCGGCCGCCGTCGAGCACGTGGATGAGGTCGGCGCGGCGCACGCCCGAGAAGCGGTGCGAGATCAAAACGGTGGTGGCGCCGCGCGCGACGCCCAGGAAACGGTCGAAGAACTCGGCCTCGGCGCGGGCGTCGAGGCCCGCGGTGGGCTCGTCCAGGACGAGGACCGCGCCGTGCCGGGCGGCCAGCAGCGCGCGGGCCAGCGCGATCTGCTGCCACTGGCCGCCGGAGAGGTCCGCGCCGCCGGTGAACTGCCGGGACAGGACGGTGTCCCAGCCCGCCCCCAGCCGGTCCACAAGCGCCGCCCCGCCCGCCGCCGCCAGTGCTTCCTCAAGAGCCGCGCGGTCCTCGGCGGCTGCGAGGTCGCCGAAGCCCACGTTGGCGCGGAGCGGCAGCGGGTACTTCACGAAGTCCTGGAAGACGACGGCCAGTCGGCGGCGCCACGCGTCGGGCCCGGCCGCCCGGATGTCCGTGCCGTCGACGGTGATCCGCCCGCCGTCCGGCTCGTACAGCCGGGCCAGCAGCTTGATGAGGGTGGTCTTGCCCTCGCCGTTGGCGCCGACGATCGCGACCGAGGACCCGGCGGGGATGCGCAGGCTGAGCCCGTCGAGGACCGTGCGGCCGGTGCCGGGGTAGGTGAAGGAGACGGACTCGACGGCGATCTCCCGGCGGGGCGGGCCGAGCGTGCGCGCGGCGGCGTCCGTACGGGCCGGGCTCGCCGCCGCCCGCTCCTCCAGCGCGGCGAGCGAGCGCAGTCCGAGGAGCGCGTCGCGCACCAGGTAGTCGAAATCCCCGGCCCAGCCCAGCACCGGCAGCCCGAGCGCCGCCTGGACGACGATGACGAGCCGCGCGAGGCTCAACTCCCCGTGCACGGCGGAGTGGGCCGCGTACCCGAGCACCAGCCCCTCGGCCAGGACGAGGAAGAGCACGGCCCCGTAGGCGCGGCCGGTCGCCGCGCGCCGGGCGGACCAGACGGCCGTCATCGCGGTGCGCCAGACCTCCGTCATCCGGCCGGCCGCCCACTCGCCGAGGCCGAAGACGCGGATCTCCTTGGCCGGTCCGGCGTCGACCGCGAGGCCGCGGAAGTACCCGGACCGGCGGATCGCGCCGCTCGTCGCGGACATGGTGCCGTGCACGCTGCGCGCGATGCCGAGGTTGGTGCGGTAGGTGAGCGCCCCGGCCGCGCACAGCACCACCGGCGCCCACCAGGCGAGCGGCGCGAGCAGCCCGATCAGCGCGAGCGCCTGGAGCCGGGGCTGCACCACCTCGGGCACCAGCTCCGCCAGCGCGTCCGGCCGGGTGCCGGGCCCCGTCGCGAGCCGCAGGGTGTCGGCGTGCGCGGGGTCTTCGAGGTGCGCGATGCCGTACGGGCCGCTGCCCGCGGCCATCACCCGGTCGTCCACGGCGTCCGCGACGCGCAGCCGCAGCGCGTCGGTCAGCCCGGACTGGAGGGCGCCCAGGACCGTACGGGCGAGGGCGAGCGCGCCGAACGCGGCGAGGACGAGCAGCAGCCGGCGGCCCGCCGCGGAGCCGAGCCCCGCGCCGACGACGGCCGGCAGCGCGCCGACGAGCAGGCCGGTGGCGACGACGACGAGCGCGGCGGCGGCCGCGGCGGCGAGGACGGCCGCGCCGAGCGCGAGGGTGTGGCCGGGGGACGCCCGCCACAGCAGTGCGACGGCGGAGGCGGCGCGCAGGGGCGCGGGCACGCGCCGGTCCGCTCGGCTTGCCATGACGCGGACCTCCCGGGTCGCCGGTACGGGCGACCGGACGCCTCCGCATGCTCACAAGGGCGCGCGCCGGGCGGCGTCCGTTCCCGGCCACCGCCGGACGGCGCCGGACAGCGGCTCAGCGCGCGTTGCGGGCCAGTTCGAGCGCGTACTTCTCCCACCATGTCCCGGCGCCGGGGCCGCCCTTGCAGGTGCCGTCGGACTCGCCCGGCCGCTTGATCCACAGGTAGGCGTCCACGCGCTGGTCGCCGGTCCTGGAGGTCGGCGGTTCGCCGAGGGCGCGCCCGGCCGGGTTGCACCAGGTCTTCTCGTGGTCGGCGCCGGCCAGCGGGCCGTTGCCGTTGCGGCTGGTGTCGATGACGTAGTGCTTGCCGCCGAGCAGACCGGACAGCTTGTCGCCGTACTCCTTGTTCGCCTCGGTGGTCTGGAAGTTGGAGATGTTCAGGGCGAAGCCGTCGGCGGCGTCCATGCCCGCGCGCCTCAGCGGGTCGACCATGCGGTCCGGGGGCGTGACCCAGTTGGGGTTGCCGGCGTCCAGATAGACCTTGGCGTGTGGCAGCGCCTTGATCTTGCCCACGGCCTCCTTGAGCAGCGCGAACCGCTCCTCGTGGAACTGCGCGGGGGTGCAGCCGTCCCCGATGTGCGGCAGCGCGTCCGGCTCCAGGACCACCGTCGCGCGGCGGTCCCCGATGCCGCGCAGCGCCTTGTCCAGCCAGGCGCGGTAGGCGTCGCCGTCGGCGGCGCCGCCCTGGGAGTACTGGCCGCAGTCGCGGTGCGGGATGTTGTAGAGGACGAGCAGCGCCTCACGGCCCGCCTTCGCCGCGGCCTCGGTGAAGCCGCGGGTCTGCCCCTCCGGGTCCTCGACGCCGATCCACTCCGCGACCGGCTGGTCGGCGATCTTGTCGATCAGCGCGGCGTCCTCCTTCTTCCCGTCCGCGCGCAGCTTCGCCGCTTCCTTGGCGGCCGTGCTGTCGGGGTTGACCCAGTAGGGGGACGTGGACTTGGGGCGCTGCGTGGGCCTTTCCTCCTTCTCGGGCTTGTCGGGCTTGCCGGAGGAGGACGAGCAGCCGGCGAGCAGCAGCAGCGCCCCCACCGCCGCCCCCGCCGCGCTGATCCCAGCTCGATGCCTGTGCCCGGTGCGACTGCCGTACATCCACTCCCCCTTGGCTGTACTCCTGGAATGGCCCAGGCCCTCAGCGGGACAAATCCGGTCCCGCCAATCCTGACACGGGGGCCCCGGCAGCCGACCCGTGTCGAGAAGCTGTTACGGCCATTCAGGGAGCTGCCACGGGCGTCCGCCACCACCGGAAATGTTCGAACAACGGCCCTCCGGCGCCCCCGTACGGGTCGTCGCACAGCCCTTCCGTCGCCGCATCCGCACCGGCAGCCCTCCGTGTCCGCCGCGCAACTTGGCGTCAACTCGCCCTAGTGACCGAGGGCCTGACGTTCTAAAGTCTTCGCCGTGGCCCCGGCCCCCGGCCGCGCCATACCTCCCGCGGTCGCGCCGGACCACTCCCGCAGTCCTGGCTCCCGCGGTCGAGGTCGGGCCGGGTCGGCGGCTCCGGGGGGAGCGGGCCACTGCCCCGGCCCGATTGGCGGCGCGCCCGACGCCCACCCGTTCGGCCCAGCACGCCGCCGGGCCCCGGCTCACGCGCCGGACGCGGGCGCGGGGCGCTCGCCGGACGCCGACGCGGGACGTTCGTCGGGCGCGGGACGTTCGCCCGTGAGGTACGCGGAGACCACGACGTTGGCCGAATAGGCGTGGCGGGACCGGTCGTACGCGCCGCCGCAGGTGATGACGCGCAGCTCGGCGCGGTGCCCGGCGCGCGGCCCGTAGACCTTCGCCGCGTCGAAGTGGTGCTTCTCGAAGACGGAGACGTCCTCGACGGTGAACTCGGCGACGGACCCGTCCGAGCGGGACACCTCGATGCGCGCGCCCGGCTTGACGCCGCCGAGGCCGTGGAAGACGGCGGGCGCGGTCCTGGTGTCGAGGTGGCCGACGAGGACGGCCGGGCCGGTGCCGCCGGGCCGCGGCCCGCCCCGGTACCAGGCGACCTCGCCGGGACGCTCGTACGGCGGCGGGTCCACCGCGCCCCGCGCGTCGAGGCCGCGGGCGACGACGGGGGCCCGTACGCCCAGCGACTCGATCGCGATGCGCCGCGGCCGGGCGTCCGGCAGCGGGCCGTGCGCCGGGGGCAGCGGATGGCTCGCGGGCCGCCCCACGGCGGCGACGTCGCCGGTCGTCGGCGTCGCGCTGCCCCGCCCCTCGGTGATCTCCCGCCCCCACAGCCACAGGCCCAGCAGCAGCGCCGCCCAGACCACCCCGATCGCCAGGCGACCGTAGCCGCCGCTGCGCGCGTGCTCCATCGTCGGCGGCCCCGTCCCGCTCAGCGGTCCGTCGTCGCGCCGCGGCGCCGGCGGCGGTGCAGGAACAGCCCGCCGAGCACCAGCGCGGCGCCGCCGGCGAGGACGAGCCCGTACGGCTCGGGGCCGTCCGTGTCCTCGACCCGGGGCGCGGTGCCGCCGCCTCCGGCCGGTACGGGCGCCACGGGCGAGGCGGGCAGGGTGGAGGCGGAGCCCTCGGCGGTCACGGTCAGGTTCCCCTGGACCGTCTCCTCCTCGCC
>NZ_JBHVHQ010000681.1:0-4720 GCF_042800135.1 Streptomyces sp. NPDC057654
GCCGAGGAGTACGCGGAGCAGCACACCGAGCGGCGGCCGGGCGGCGGCACCCCCGCGCCGCGCCCGCAGCAGCCGCGCGCCGCGGAGAGCGTACGGGCGTCCGCGCCGCGTACGGGCGGCAGCGGGCGCACGACCAACGGCGGACGCACCGGCAGCGGGCGCACGACGAACGGCGGGCGTACGGGCAGTGGGCGCGGGACCGCCGGGCGGAGCGGTTCGCGTCCCCCGGCCCGTACGACCGGCACGGGACGGCGCTCGCCGGGTCCGGACCGCCGGCTGCTGCGGCAGCGGCTGATCGTCTTCGTGGTCGTGACGCTGCTGGTGGCGCTGGGCATCGCGGCGGCGCAGGGCTGCCAGGGGCCCGCGCACAGCATGGGCGAACTCCACCGTGCGCCGGTGGAGTCGGCGGAAGCGGGGACCTGAGGGGCCTGCCGGGTCAGTCCTGGGGGCGTCCGGCGGCCACCGCGTAGAACGCGACGGCCGCCGCCGCGCCGACGTTGAGCGAGTCGACGCCGTGTGCCATCGGGATGCGCACCCATTCGTCGGCGGCCATCAGGGCCCGCGCGGAGAGCCCGTCGCCCTCCGCGCCCAGCATGAGGGCGGCGCGGTCGAGGCGGTGCGGGGCGGCCTCGTCGATGGCCGTGGCCTTCTCGTCCGGGGTGAGCGCCAGCAGCTTGAAGCCCGCGTCGCGGACCGTCTCCAGGTCGCGCGGCCAGGTCTCCAGGCGCGCGTACGGCACCGAGAAGACCGCGCCCATCGACACCTTCACCGACCGGCGGTAGAGCGGGTCCGCGCAGTCCGGCGAGAGCAGCACGGCGTCCATGCCGAGAGCCGCGGCGCTCCGAAAAATCGCGCCGATATTTGTATGGTCGTTGACGGACTCCATGACCACGATCCGCCGTGCGCTGCCCAGCAGTTCGGCCGCGTCAGGCAGCGGCTTGCGCTGCATGGATGCGAGGGCGCCGCGGTGCACGTGGTAGCCGGTCACCCGCTCGGCGAGCTCGGGGGCCACCGCGTAGACGGGGGCCGGGACCTCGTCGATGACGTCGCGCATGACGTCGACCCACTTGGCCGAGAGCAGCATCGAGCGCATCTCGTAACCGGCGTGCCCGGCCCGTCTGATGACCTTCTCGCCCTCGGCGATGAACAGCCCCTCGGCGGGTTCGCGCCTGCGGCGCAGCTCCACGTCCGTGAGTCCGGTGTAGTCGCGCAGGCGGGGGTCGTCGGGGTCGTCGACGGTGATGAGATCGGCCACAGGGTGATACTGCCTTGTCGTGGTTGCGGTGCCAATGTGCGGGACGGGAACGGTTACCGGCTGGTACCGGGGCCGACGGCGACCACGTCGCCGATGACGATGACCGCCGGCGGCCGCACGCCCTCGGCCCTGACCCTCTCCCCCAGCGTCCCCAGCGTCGCGTCCACCCGGCGCTGGGCCGCGGTCGTGCCCTCCTGAACGACGGCGACGGGGGTGTCCGCGTCCCGGCCGTCGCGGACGAGGGCCGCGGCGATGGCGCCGCTGTTCTCGACGCCCATGAGGACCACGAGGGTGCCGCGCAGCTTGGCGAGCGCGGCCCAGTCGACCGTGGACCGGTCGTCGTCGGGCGCGACATGGCCGCTGACGACCGTGAACTCCTGGGCGACGCCGCGGTGCGTCACCGGGATGCCGACGGCGCCGGGCACGCTGATGGAGCTGGAGATGCCGGGCACGACCGTGCACGGTATGCCGTGCTCCGCGAGCGCCGCGGCCTCCTCCATGCCGCGGCCGAAGACGAAGGGGTCGCCGCCCTTGAGGCGGACGACGGCCTTGCCGGCCTTGGCGTGCTCGATGAGGGCGTCGTTGATGGCCTCCTGGGCCATGGACCGCCCGTACGGGATCTTGGCGGCGTCGATCACCTCGACGTGCGGCGGCAGTTCGTCGAGCAGGTCGCGCGGGCCGAGCCGGTCCGCGATGACGACGTCGGCCTCGGCCAGCAGCCGCCGCCCGCGCACGGTGATCAGATCCGGGTCGCCGGGCCCGCCGCCGACGAGGGCGACCCCGGTCGTACGGGCACGGTGGTGCGGCGCGGGCAGCGTGCCGTCCCGCAGCCCCTCGATGATCGAGTCCCGCACGGCGGCGGAGCGGCGCGGGTCCCGGCCGGTGAGCACCGCGACGGTCACGCCCTCGCTGCGCCCGGTGGCGGGCGTCCACGCCGACGCGGCCTCGGCGTCGTCGCTGCGTACGCACCACACCCGGCGCGCCTCGGCCTCCGCCGACGCGGCGGCGTTGACCTCGGGGTCGTCGGTGCTGATCAGCGCGTACCAGGCGGCGGCGAAGTCCCCGTCGCGGTACCCGCGGCGCTCCCAGCGCAGCTCGCCCGCCTCCGCCATGGCCTCCACGGAGGGGGTGGCCGACGGCGATACGAGCAGGACGTCCGCACCGGCCGCGATCAGCGCGGGCAGCCTGCGCTGGGCGACCTGCCCGGCGCCGAGCACGACGACGCGGCGTCCGGCGAGGCGCAGACCGACGGGGTAGGCGGCGTGTGCTGCGTGCCCTGCGTTGTCGACGGGTTCGGACATGGTGCTCGCGGCTCCTAGGTACGGCGACGGGGCGCCGCTTCGGCGGTGGAGCGGCAGGTCAACAGGGGAACGGGCCCCGGCGCACACTTTACGGTGCGACGCCGGGGCGCACGGCTGCCGCGGGGGCCGCGAGGCCCCCGGCGCCGTCTCTCGCGGTCGGTGCGGGCGGGTCCGTGCCCGCCGTCGCTCACGCCTTCTCGGTGACCCCGGCGGCGTCGAACGTGGCCACTTCGTGCATGGCCCGCGCGGCGCTCTGCACCACGGGCAGCGCCAGCAGCGCGCCCGTGCCCTCGCCCAGCCGCAGGTCGAGGTCGACCAGCGGGCGCAGGCCCAGCTTCGTCAGTGCCGCCACGTGGCCGGGCTCCGCGCTGCGGTGCCCCGCGATGCAGGCGGCCAGCGCCTCGGGCGCGATGGCCCGCGCCACCAAGGCGGCGGCGCCGGCGCTCACGCCGTCCAGGATCACCGGCGTGCGCAGCGACGCGCCGCCCAGCAGCAGTCCGACCAGCGCGGCGTGCTCCAGCCCGCCGACGGCGGACAGGACGCCCACCGGGTCGGCCGGGTCCGGCTGGTGCAGCTCCAGGGCCCGCCGTACGACGTCTACCTTGCGGGCGTGCATCTCGTCGTTGATGCCGGTGCCGCGGCCGGTGATCTCGGCCGGGTCGATGCCGGTGTACACGGAGACGAGCGCGGCGGACACGGTGGTGTTCGCGATGCCCATCTCGCCGGTCAGCAGCGCCTTGTTGCCGGCGGCGACCAGGTCGCGGGCGGTCTCGATGCCGACCTCGATGGCGCGCAGCGCGTCCTCGCGGGACATGGCGGGTCCGGCCGTGAAGTCGGCGGTCCCGGCCCGTACCTTGCGCGGCAGCAGCCCCGGCGTGCTCGGCAGGTCGCCCGCGACGCCCACGTCGACCACGCAGACCTCGGCGCCGACCTGGTTGGCGAAGGCGTTGCAGACGGCGCCGCCGCCGAGGAAGTTGGCGACCATCTGCATGGTCACCTCCTGCGGCCAGGCCGTGACGCCCTGGGCGTGCACCCCGTGGTCCCCGGCGAAGACCGCGACGGCCGCGGGCTCGGGGATCGGCGGCGGGCACTGCCGGGACAGCCCGCTCAGCTGCGCGGAGATGATCTCCAGCATGCCGAGCGCGCCGGCCGGCTTCGTCATCCGCTTCTGCCGCTCCCACGCCTCGCCGAGCGCCTTGGCGTCCAGCGGCCGGATGCCCTGGAGGGTCTCGGCGAGCAGGTCGTGCGGCTCCTCGCCGGGCAGCGCGCGCCGCCCGTACGTCTCCTCGTGCACGACCCAGGACAGCGGGCGGCGCTTGGACCAGCCCGACTGCACCAGCTCCGGGTCCTCCGGGAACTCGTCGACGTACCCGACGCACAGGTAGGCCACGACCTCCAGGTGCTCGGGGAGCCCGAGTTCGCGGACCATCTCACGCTCGTCGAAGAAACTGACCCAGCCGACGCCGAGGCCCTCGGCGCGGGCGGCGAGCCACAGGTTCTCGACGGCGAGCGCGGAGGAATACGGGGCCATCTGCGGCTGGGTGTGCCGGCCGAGGGTGTGCCGGCCGCCGCGGGTCGGGTCGGCGGTGACGACGATGTTCACCGGAGTGTCGAGGATCGCCTCGATCTTCAGTTCCTTGAACTGCTTGGCGCGCGCCTTCGGCAGCGACTTCGCGTACGCCTCGCGCTGGCGCGCGGCCAGGTCGTGCATCGTGCGGCGGGTCTCCGCGGAGCGGATGACGACGAAGTCCCAGGGCTGCGAGTGCCCGACGCTCGGCGCGGTGTGCGCGGCCTCCAGGACGCGCAGCAGCACGTCGTGCGGGACGGGGTCGGTGCGGAAGCCGTTGCGGATGTCGCGGCGCTCGCGCATCACGCGGTGCACGGCGGCGCGCTCGGCTTCGTCGTAGCCGGCCGCCGACGGCTCCGACGTCTCCGCGGCGGGCGCCGACTGGTCGGTGGGGGCTTCGGCCTCCTCCTGCGGTGCGGCCGGCTCGGCTGCCGCGTCGGCGACTATCGAGTGCCCCGGCGCGACGGGCGCCGGGCCGGGCTCGGCCGCTTCGGCTGTCGCCTCTTCGGATGGGTGCGCGATGCCGTCGCTGCCGACGGCGACGGGCTGCGCGTCGGCTGTCGCCGGGCCTTCAGCCCCGGCGGCCTCGGCGGCGAC
>NZ_JBHVHQ010000682.1:0-4706 GCF_042800135.1 Streptomyces sp. NPDC057654
GCTTCGTAACGCCGTATCGGCGACAGCCTCAGACCTGAGCAGCCGTCAGGCCGACGGCCCGGACGGCCAGCCACAGGTCGTGACGTGCGCTCGGGGCGTGCAGCAGGGAGCGTTCCAGCTGCGCTTCCAGGCGGGTCAGCCGCTTGCGCGCGCCGGGTATCGAGATGCCCAGCTCGGCGGCGGTCCGGCTGAGCTGGGCGTCCTGCTCCAGCCAGGTGCGCAGTGTCGCCGACGGGTCGGCGGAGCAGCCCTCGGAGGTCAGCGGGCGCAGCTGGATGCGGGCCCAGCGCTGGACGGCGGGCCGGGACAGCAGGTCGTCGAGGGTGCGGGCGGGCGCGGTGTCCGGGTCGCCGGGCCGGTGGTCGGGCGGCGGCACGGGCGAGGAGTGCACGCGCAGGGCCAGGGCGAGCGCGGACTGGTCGGCGAGCCGGTCGAGGTCCATGCCGAGGAGCTGGCCGATCAGCCGCAGCCGGGCGGCGAGCGTATTGCGGTGGATCTTCAGGTGGGCGGTGGCGCGGGAGTAGAACGCGAGCCAGGAGGAGGCCGTCGCGATCAGCTCCTGGCCGCTGGGGTCCTGGGGCCGCTTGGGCGCGTGCGAGGTCAGCGGCTCCAGCAGGTCCCGGGCCCAGGGCGCGGCCACGCCGCCCGCCACGAGGGCCAGTTCGGGCGCGGCGCCGAAGCTCGCGTACCGGTCGGTGTGGGCGCGGGCGATGGCCAGGGCGTGGAACGCCTGCGCGTAGCCGACGGCGGTCTCGCGCAGCGGCACGTCGTCGCTGACGCCGACGGCGCAGTCGCCCGCCATGGAGGTCAGCGCCCGGTCGAGCGGCCCGGCGGCGCCGGGCGGCGGGGGCGTCAGGGCGATCACATGGCCGGAGTAGACGGGGCACCGCACCACCCAGGCGCGCCCCTCGGAGGCGTCGGCGCACATCCGCACCACGTCGTCGCGGCGGCCCGGCGGGCACTCGGCCACGTACACGCGCATCAGGTCGGGCAGGCGGGGCCGCAGCGCGCCCGCGATCTGGTGGGCGGTGGCGAGCTGCCCGATCATCAGCAGGTGCAGCACCGCCTCGCGGCTGCGGGACTCCGCGAGGTCCACGCGGCGCCGCTTGCGCTCGGCGCTCTCCGCCTCCCAGCACAGGGCCAGCGGCAGGGTGACGTCGGCGAGCAGCGCGGTCAGGTGGCCGGGCAGCGGGCCCGCCACCACGACGCCCAGGGCGAGGCCGTGCTGGTGCCGGGGCCCGCCGAGGGCTAAGAGGACGGCGGTCTCGGCGCCCCCGTCGAGGGTCACGGAGCGCAGCCCCCGGTCGGTGAGCGTGCGCGCCGCCCCGGACGCCAGCTCTGTCGCCTGTCCCCCGGACGCGCCGTGCCCGTCTGCCGCCCGTATCGCGGGGCGGTGGTGCATGGCGGCGCACAGCACGGTGCCGGAGGCGTCGAGCAGCCCCGCCCAGCCGCCGGCCCGTGCTGCGAGCCAGCGCAGCAGCGCCCGGGTCCCGCCGGAACGGGCGAGGCTCTGCATCCGCAGCACGTCCTCGGCCCGCTCGATTCTCCACCGCGCCCCGACGGCGCCGCCGGTGTCCGTACTCTCCCGCGTCTGCACCCGACCTCCCGATGTTGGTGAATGTGGTTTCTGAAACCTCTGGCCCACCCCGCAGTGCAAGGTGAACCTCGTCGCCGCGCCCGCGCCGCCCTAGTGTCGTGAACCAGGTGATCCGGCCGCCGGAGCCTGCCCACAGTGGCTGACGGGGGTGGCCACTGCGGCCTGGGGCCCACGGCGCTGGATCACCTGGGTCAGGGGGGTGCTGGGGGGACCGAGCACCTGGGGCGTGTGGTGAACAGGGAACACCACACGCTCACAGGCATGTTCACTTTCCGTACAGACGTACACGGGTGCGCCGGGACGCGCAACGGCCGAGGCCGAGGGGCGGACTCGGGAGCCGCCGCCCCTCGCGCAGAACCTCTGACCGAACCAGCGGACCTAGTCGAACCAGCGGGCCTCGGCCAGCTCCTCCGTGCGGGACGGGTCCTCCAGCAGCGCCGCCGCCTCGAAGCGCCGGCTCCAGTGGCCGGCCGCCCACGCCAGGCCCGCCGCGACGCCCTCCAGCGTCGAGGCGTGCAGCACCCGGTCCGGCCCGTAGCGCCAGTCCAGTTCGACGCCCTCGACCGTCAGCTCCTCGTGCTCGACGTACGAGTCCGGCGCGCCCGGCAGCAGCACCCGCACGCCGTCCGGCACCTCGCGCCGCTCGCCGCCGCCGGGCGCCGGGGCCGTGAATTCCTCGCTCAGCCGCCGTACTTGCAGCAGCTCCGCGAGGTCTGCCGCCAGCGCGGGCCGTACGGGCAGCAGGGCCCGGCCCGCCGTCAGGGGCAGCAGGTCCGGGGCGTCGGCGACCAGCGCGTCCGCCGCGTCCACGATCCGCACCTCGCCGTCGACGACGGCCCGCAGTTCGTCGGGGAGCGTGACCTGCTCGGGGTCGAGGTCGGCCAGCGCGCCGTAGAGGCCGTGCAGCTGGGCCGCGCCGACCGGCAGCCGGTCGTCCGCGAGCCGCGCCAGCAGCTCGGCCGCGCCGCCGGGCTCGTCCAGAAGGGAGGCCGCGGAGGTCCGTACGCCCAGGGCCCGCAGCACCTGTTCGTCGCCGCCGTCGCCGAGGAGGTCGGCCGCGTCGGCGGCCTCGTACAGCCCGGCGAGCAGCGGGTCGCCGCCCCTGGCCCGCAGGCCGGCCGGGCGCCGCCCGTCCAGCACGGGGTGGCCGCGCAGCCACCACGCCGTGTACGGGCGCACCGACTCCGTCGTGCCGTCCGGCAGCAGCACCCGTACGGGTGCGGTCAGCGCGTCGCGCAGCGGCGGCCGGGCGAGCATCCGCAGCGCCTGCGGCCACGCGTCGTCGTCGACGAGGTCCAGGTCGCGTACGGCCACGATCTCGGTGGCCACCGGCGGCACCGCCGTCTGCTCCAGCCCGTCGAGCACGTCCTCGCACCACACGTCGACGGCGTCCAGCAGCCCGGCGTCGTCCGGCTCCGCGAAATCTCCGTCGCGGGGCTCCAGTTCGTCGGGGTCCAGGACGACGTCGGTGGCGCGTACGAGGGCGAAGGTGGCGAGCACACCGACGGCGGTGAGCGGCTGCTCGCCCCACCGCTCGGCCAGCTCCGCGTCGCAGGCGGCCAGCTCCCCGGCCCGTACGACCTGCTCGAACGCGCTGCCCGGCAGCATGAGTTCACCGGCCGGGGCCGGTTCGCCGTCCTCGTCGGGGAGCGCCAGGGCCGCCAGCCACGGCTCGTCGCCGGGGGCCAGGTGCGCGTCGCGTACGAGCCCCAGCACGGTCTCCGCCAGCTCCTCGCCGCCGAGCGCGTCGCCTTCGAGGATCCCGTACGCGTCGTCGTCCGCGTCCAGCGAGTTCGCGACGGCCGCCCGCACCTGGGGCGTCGTCAGCACGGCGCGCGGGGACGCGGGCACCGCGCCCAGCTTCTCCAGCAGCGGGTGCGCGGCGTCGGGGTGCGCGACCTTCAGCCCGAGCCGGGCGAGCGCCTCGTGCCGGGGCCCGTCCTCGGCGCCCGGCAGCAGCACCTGGCGCGGGCCGATCGTCGTACGGCCGTCCGCGAGCGGCACCGGAAGCCCCGACAGCCGGTCCGGGTCGACCCCGGCCAGCGAGTCGTACAGCCGCCGCCACCACGCCGGGTCCCGCTCCACGCCGGCCAGCCGGTCGACCATCTCGCCCAGCGGCACCCGCTCCACGCCGAGGACGCGCAGCTCGACGCGGCGCTCCAGCCCGGCGGGCAGCAGGCTCGGGAACAGTTCGGCGAGCACGGCCACGGTCGCGGCCCCGGCGCCCTCCACGATCTCGGCGTCGGCGGGGCGCAGCACGTACGCGTCCCCGGCCGTCCCGGTGAGCGCGGTGGGATCGTCGAAGGCGGCCTCGGGCACGACTTCGGGCGCGCGGTCCGGCGCGGGCTCGCCGCCGCCCTGCTCGGCCGCCGCGCTGGGCAGGAACGGGACCCTGGGCAGCCGCTCCAGCAGCAGGCGGCGCAGCTCGCCGTCGAGTTCGCCCTTGCCGAGGGGGCCGGGCACCAGGTCGACGGTGCCGACGCCGACGGGCCGCCAGTCGCCGAGCAGCGCCGCGTACCCCTCGGCGGCCCGCGCCACCACGAAGTCCGTGAGCGCGCCGGGCGCGGTACGGCGGCGGGTGGGCTCCAGCGGGAACGAGGCGATGAGCAGGGCGGGCAGGCCGAGCGGCTCGTCGGTCGGGGTCGGCGCGTGCAGCACGGGCGCGGTCGTCGGCCGTACGGGCGCGCCGTCGGCGTCGACGGGCACCGCCCATGTCACCGACCAGTTCGGGCGCAGCCGCTCCTCCACCGGGCGGTCCGCGAGCAGCGCCGCGTCCAGCGGCCCGCCGGTGCGCGCGACGCGCCAACGGGCGGGAGCGGGCCGGGCGCTGTCCTCGATGACCGTGTACGGCCCGTCGGCGCGGCGCGTCACCGTCCGCACGCCGTCCGCCGTCTCCACGACGACCTCGGACAGCCCCGGCAGGGTCAGCAGCAGCGCGTCGTCCAGGTCCGCCAACAGACGCCCCGTCAGATCCTCGGCCGCGCCGTCGCGCAGCGGCAGGACGACGACGGTGTCGTAGCCGTCGGGGGCGGAGCCCTCCGCCGGGAAGGGCAGCCGCAGCAGCGGTACGTGGCCGTCGCGGCGGCGGATCTCCGCGCCGAGCCCCGGC
>NZ_JBHVHQ010000683.1:0-4699 GCF_042800135.1 Streptomyces sp. NPDC057654
GGGATCTCCGCGCCGAGCCCCGGCGCGGCGGACGCGGCGTCCGCCGCGATGAGCCGGGCCTCGGCGAGCGAGAACCGGACGCCGCCGGAGCGGCCGACGACGGCGGGCTCGTCGCTGACGGCGAGCACGGCGGAGAACCCGACGCCGAACCGCCCGACAGCGCTGCCGCTCGCCTCCTCGTCCCGCTTGGCGGAGGCCCGAAGGGTGGACAGGGACTCCACGCCGGAGGCGTCGAGGGGGGCGCCGGTGTTGGCGGCGGCGAGGACGGCGCTCTCGCCGTCGCGGCCGGGGTGGAGGGTCAGCCGCAGCCGGCCGGGGACTCCGGCACGGGCGGCGGCGTCGGCGGCGTTCTGCGCGAGCTCGACGACGAGCCGGTCGCGGTAGCCGCCGAGGGAGAGGTCCTCCTCGGCGTTGGCGTCCTCACGGAACCGCGCGGGCGACGCGGCCCAGGCGTCCAGCACCCCGCGCCGCAGCCGCCCGGTCCCGAACGGGTCCGCGTCCTCGCCCACACCTCGCACCATCGCCGCGCCGCTCACGTGTCGTCTCCCCTGCTAGCCGCCGCACTCCTGCCGCGAAACGTACAGCGCTTCCGCCCCTACCTGCTCTCCACCCTCCGCCGTGCCAAACGGAGAGCCCGGCAAGCCGCCCGTCAGGGGCGCGGAGAACGGCGCGAGCAACCACGGACGGCCCGCAACAAACGAACCGCACAAACCAGCCCCGAAAGGGGCGCGGGGAACGGCGCGAGCAACCACAACCGGCCCGCCCCCAACCGACGACACCGACCCCACCAGGGGCGCGGGGAACGACGCGCCCAGCCACGGACGGCCTGCACCCAACCAACCACACCGGCACCCACCAGGGGCGCGGGGAACGACGCGCCCAGCCACGACCGGCCCGCGGCCGACGAACCACACCAGGCACCCCCAGGGGCGCGGGGAACTGCGCGAGCAACCACAATCAACCCGCGGCCAACCGCCCACACCGACCCCACCAGGGGCGCGGGGAACAGCGCGCCCAGCCACGACCGGCCCGCAGCCGACGAACCACACCAGCCGCCCCCAGGGGCGCGGGGAACTGCGCGATCACCCAGCCGACGGCTGAGCACCCATCAGGAGTGCCCCAGCTCCTCCGCGGGAGCGTCCGGCTCCACGGACCCCCCACCCCGATCCGGCCGCAACGGCAACGGATCGACCAACGTCTCATCGATCACCGGAGCAGCCGGCCGCAAAGGCCTCGGCATGACGGCCGCCTCCGAATGCCCCCCACACCCGAACCCCAGCGACACCACATGCCCGTCCGCCGGCCCGAACTCATTGGCGCACACGCCGAACGCCTGCCGCAGCGACCCCGCCAGCGGCACCAGGAACCCGCAGCTCCCGCAGGACGCGGGCGCGGCCTGCGCCATCGCGGTCTTGGGCCCGTACAGCTCGTCCCAGCGGTCGGCGGCGGCGTGCAGCCCGTACCGGGACAGCACCCGCGCCCGGCGCATGCCGAGCTCCTCCGCGACGGCGGCGATACGCCCCCGCTCCGTCGTGGCCGCAGGCTCAGCGGAAGTAAGCTCCGCGTCCTCCGCATCGGCCAGATCCGTCAGCCGCCGCCCGGCAACGGTCTCGTCCGCCAGGACGGAGCTCGGCGGCGGCGCGTCCTCCCCGGAGAACCCCGGCTCCAGACGCAAGTCATCGGCCTCGGTCGGCAGCAGGTCCCCCGGACCCATGTCACCGGGGCGCAGCCGCTCGCTCCACGGCACCCATTCGGGGGCGAGCAGCGCGTCGGGGCCGGGCAGCAGCACGGCCTCGTCGAGGGTGACGATCTTCGCCCGCGACGCGCGGGCGACCGTCACGGCCCAGCGCCAGCCCCGGTACCCCGGCTCCTGGCAGGCGAAGAAGTGGGTGACGACTCGATCGCCCTCGGAGGCGACCTCGACGTGCTCGCCGACCATTCCGGGGAGCGCCGCTTCCTCGGCCGCCGCACGGGCCAAGTCGACCGCCTCGGCGCACAGGCGGTCAGGGGTCCGGCTTCGCATCGCAGCACTCACAGGATCGATTCTCTCTTCCACGCCGTCTCACGAGTGCGCCGGCCGTACGGCCGGGTCGGCGGACGGAGCGGACCTGGGGACCGCGTCGACGTCCGCGCCCGAACGGTCAGGGGCGCACCTTGTATGACCCATTCTGCGGGATCGAGACTCGGCGCGCGGCCAAGAACGACCGCCGGTGGCGCGCTACGCACGCTACCCCGCTCGACCGCGCGGGGGATACCCGGGCCACGGCGAGCCTCACATCCGTACGCGTCCGGGGCCCCTGCCCGTACCGGCTCGGCGCGCCGGGCCCGTACGACCCGGCCGGGGCGCGCGGCGGAGATCTCCCCGTGCCCGACCCGATACAGAAAGGACACCCGCGAGGATCACCGCACGGCCTCCCGAAGACGCCTCGGCGACGGCACGGTAAATGATCGCGCTCTGACCGACAGATAGCGGGAACGCGCCATCTTCCGCACGTCTTGGGGCAGTATGGCGTGGTGGGAGCCATCCGGTCCGCTCATGGCAGCCCGCTCCGCCGGGCGGGACGGGCAGCCGGTCACGCCTTGCGGGCCCCGTTCACCGGGGCGGCGCGCGGCATCCGGCGCGCCACGCACGCGCACGGCGCGGGCGAGTCGGGGCTCGGCAAGCTGATCGAGCTGCACGCGGTGCACTCGGCCGGCGACATGCTGATCACCGTGGCGCTGGCCTCCACCGTCTTCTTCTCCGTCCCCACCGACCAGGCGCGCGGCCGGGTGGCCCTGTACCTGGCCGTCACGATGGCCCCTTTCGTGCTGCTCGCCCCGGTGATCGGCCCGCTTCTGGACCGGCTGCCGCACGGCCGCCGGGCGGCGATGGCGAGCGCGATGCTGACGCGCGCGCTGCTCGCGCTGACCATGACGGGCGCGGTGGTCAGCGGCAGCCTGGAGCTGTATCCGGCGGCGCTGGGCGTGCTGGTGGCGTCCAAGGCGTACGGCGTGGTGCGGTCCGCGGTCGTGCCGCGTCTCCTGCCGCCGCGGATCTCGCTGGTGAAGGCGAACTCGCGGGTGACGCTCGGCGGTCTGCTGGCCACGGGCGCGGCGGCGCCGATCGGCGCGGGGCTGCATCAGATCGGCCCGGCCTGGCCGCTGTACGGGGCCTGTGTGCTGTTCCTGATCGGCATGGTCCTGTCGATCTCGCTGCCCCACAAGGTGGACTCGGCGAAGGGCGAGGCGCGGGCCCGCCTGACCACCCGCGAGCACCGGCCCGTACGCGCCCCGGCGCTGACCCGGCGGAAGCGGCGAGGGCAGCAGCGGCGGCCGAAGCCGCTCGGGCTGCGTACGGTCGGCTCGTCCGTACTGCACGGCTTGCAGGCGAACAGCGCGTTCCGGATGCTCTCCGGCTTCCTCACCTTCTTTCTGGCGTTCATGCTGCGCGAGCATCCGATGAACGGGCTGAGCGCGGCGGTCTCGCTGGGCGTCGTCGCCGTCGCGGCGGGCGGCGGGAACGCGCTCGGCACGGCCATCGGCGCGCTGCTGCGCTCGCGCGCGCCGGAGTCGATGATCGCGCTGGTGCTGACGGCCGCGCTGACCGCGACCGTCGTCGCGGCCGTCCTCTACAGTCCCGTGGCGCTCGCCGTCGTCGCGGCGACGGCGGGCATCTCGCAGGCGCTCGGCAAGCAGTCGCTGGACTCGATGATCCAGCGCGATGTGCCGGAGGAGGTCCGGACGTCCGCGTTCGCGCGCTCGGAGACGCTGCTCCAGATGGCGTGGGTGGTGGGCGGGGCGATCGGCATCCTGCTGCCGCTCAACGGGGTGCTCGGCATGTCGGTCGCCGCGGCGGTCGTGGCGCTGGGCGTGGCCGCTTCCGTACGGGGTCTGCTGACCGCCGCGCGGCGCGGCACGCCGCACCCCCGCGTGGCGTGAGCGGGGGCGACCGATAACCTGCCCGCATGACCGCTCTGTTTTCCCGGGGTAAGGGCCGCCGCGCCGCTGCCGCCGTCGGTGCCGTGACCTTGGGGCTTGTCGCCCTTACCGCCTGCGACAAGCCGACTCCGCTGGCCACGGTGACCGTCGGCTCCAACACCGTGACCTCCGAGGCCACCGACGGCTGCTTCGGCGACGGCAAGGCGCTGGAGAAGTCCGTGATGGAGAAGTGCCTGTCGAAGAAGGACGGCAAGACCGTGAAGGTCGGCGCCGGTGAGAAGGTGCGCATCGGCGTGGAGCCGAAGATCGCCGACACCGGCTGGGTCGTCGTCGCGGGCGGGCCGGTCATGCCGGAGCCCACCAACAACACGTACCGCACCTTCGACACGGACACCCTCTTCACGCAGAAGAACCAGATGGGCCAGGCGACCCTGATGGACAAGGTCACCGTCACGGTCATCGAGCTCAGCAAGGGCGAGGCCAAGGGCATGTGGCACTTCAACCTGGAGCGCGACGGCTCCTGAAGCGGTTCGAGGTTCCTGAGCTGATGCGCGTACTCGTCGTCACCGCCGTCCCCGCCGAGCGCGACGCGGTCGTGCGCGGCGCGTCGCCCGCCGGGGACCTTCAGGAGATCCCTGTGCCGGGCGGGGTGCTGCACCGGGTGCGCCACCCCGCCGGGCCGGTGCTCGACGCGCTGGCCGCGGGCGTGGGGCCGGGCGCCGCCGGGGCCGGGGCCGCCGCCGCGCTCGCCGCCGCGGCGCTCCGCTCCCACCCGTACGAC
>NZ_JBHVHQ010000684.1:0-4698 GCF_042800135.1 Streptomyces sp. NPDC057654
CCCGTACGGCCGCGAGCACACCGGCTCGCCGTTCCTTCGGAACGGCCCAGGGATCGGGCTGGGCGGCATCCGCGACGAGGTCGCCCGTACGCGCGTCGCCATCGCCCTGCGCCCGTACGGCGGCAGCGCCCGCCTCCGCACGTACCGCGGCGTCCTCGTCGGACGCCCTGCCGCCCGGCACCGCCGCGTCCTCGGGCCGCTCCAGGCGCACCACGCGGTCGGCGACCGCGAGCAGGGCCGGGCGGTGCACGACGAGCAGCACCGTGCGGCCGACCGCCAGCCTGCGGACCGCGTCGACGACCGATGCCTCCGTCTCGCCGTCCAGATTCGCCGTCGGCTCGTCGAGCAGCAGGACCGGCCGGTCCGCGAGGAACGCCCGCGCCAGCGCGACACGTTGCCGCTGCCCGGCGGAGAGCCCCGCGCCGTCCTCGCCGAGCCGGGTGTCAGTGCCATGCGGCAGCATGGACACGAAGTCGAGGGCACCGGCCTCGCGCAGCGCGTCCCGCACCTGCGCGTCGTCGGCGTCCGGCCGCGCCAGCCGTACGTTCTCGCCGACCGTCCCGGCGAAGAGGTACGGCCGCTGCGGCACCCAGGCCACCTGGTCGTGCCAGCTTTCGGGGGAGAGCGATGAGAGGTCCTTACCGCCCACGAGCACGCGCCCGCTCACGGGCCGCTCGAAGCCCAGCACCGCGTTCAGCAGCGTGGTCTTGCCGACCCCGCTCGGGCCCACGACCGCGACGGTCTCGCCGGGCGCGACCTCCAGCGAGGTCTCGTCCAGGGATGCCCGCGCACGTCCCTCATGCCGGACCACGAGCCGCTCCACCGTCAGCGCCGCCTCGCCCGCCCGCGGTGCGGTCTCCGCGCCGGGCGCGGCGGCGGGCTCGCTCTCCAGTACCGCGAAGACCTCGTCGGCGGCCGACAGCCCCTCCGCCGCCGCGTGGTACTGCGCGCCGACCTGCCGCAGCGGCAGATACGCCTCGGGCGCGAGCACCAGCACCATGAGGCCCGTATAGAGGTCGAGTTCGCCGCGTACGAGCCGCAGCCCGATGCCGACGGCGACCAGCGCGACCGACACCGTGGCGAGGAGTTCCAGCGCGAAGGAGGAGATGAAGGCGATCCGCAGGGTCCGCAGTGTCGCCCGCCGGTAGTCGGCCGTGATCGAACGGATCGACTCGGCCTGCGCCTTGGCGCGCCCGAAGACCTTGAGCGTGGGCAGCCCGGCGACGACGTCGAGGAAGTGCCCGGACAGCCGGGACAGCAGCCGCCACTGCCGGTCCATGGTGGACTGCGTGGCCCAGCCGATGAGGATCATGAACAGGGGGATGAGCGGCAGCGTGATGACGATGATCAGCGCCGAGACCCAGTCCGCGGTGACGATACGGGCCAGGACGGCTACGGGCACCACGGCCGCGAGCCCCAACTGGGGCAGATAGCGGGCGAAGTAGTCGTCCAGCGCGTCGATGCCGCGGGTGGCGAGGGTGGTCAGCTCGCCCGTGCGCTGCCTGCTGAGCCAGCCGGGGCCCAGCTTCGCGGCGTGGGCGAGGAGCCGCAGCCGCAGTTCGGACTTGACCGAGGCGCTCGCCCGGTGCGCGGCCAACTCCGTCAGCCAGGCGACGGCGGCCCGGCCCACCGCGACCGCGCCGAGCAGCAGCAGCCGCCCGGTGAGGTCGCCGGCGGTACGGCCGTGCTGGAAGGCCCCGACCACGATGTCGGCGATGAGCATCGCCTGGGCGATGACGAGGCCGGCCCCCGCCAGCCCGAGGGCCACGGTCGCGACCAGGAACAGGCGGGTCGCTCTCGCGTAGGTGAGCAGGCGGGGGTCGACAGGTTTCACGTGGAACCGTCCCTCGTCAGTGCGCGGCCGGGTCGGGGATGTGCTGGGTGCCGATCCTCTTGCGGAACACCCAGTACGTCCATGCCTGGTAGGCCATGACCAGCGGCGTCATGATGACCGCCACCCAGGTCATGATCTTCAACGTATACGGGCTGGACGCCGCGTTGGCGGCCGTCAGGCTCCAGTCCGGGTTGGTGGACGACGGCATCACGTTGGGGAACAGGGCGAGGAAGAGCATCGCGACCGCCGCCGCGATGGTTACCCCGGACAGGGCGAACGCCCAGCCCTCGCGCCCCAGTCGGTTCATGACCAGCGCCACCACCAGGGCCGCCACCGCGACGATCATCGCGGCCAGGCTGCGCCCGTTGCCGGTGTGCACCTGCGTCCAGATCAGGAAGACCAGCGCCAGCACCGCGGCCGCCAGCCCCAGTACGGTCGCGAGCCGCC
This sequence comes from Streptomyces sp. NPDC057654, assembly GCF_042800135.1. Taxonomy (NCBI): domain Bacteria; kingdom Bacillati; phylum Actinomycetota; class Actinomycetes; order Kitasatosporales; family Streptomycetaceae; genus Streptomyces; species Streptomyces sp. NPDC057654. The sequence goes on from NZ_JBHVHQ010000684.1 coordinate 2,282, forward strand.
GCGCCCGTACCCGGATGTCGCCGGCCGTCTTGAGGGCGGCGAACACCGCGCCGTGGAAGGTGAAGAGCACCAGCGTGACCAGGCCGCCGAGCAGGGCGTACGGGTTGAGCAGATCGAGCACATCGCCGGTGTAGTTCTTGTCCGGGCCGATCGGCACGCCGCGCACGATGTTGCCGAAGGCGACGCCCCACAGGAAGGCGGGGAGCAGCGAGGCCCAGAAGATGGCGTGCTCCCAGTTGCGCTGCCAGCGCTCCTCGGGCCGCTTCTGCCGGTACTCGAAGGCGACGCCGCGGACGATCAGGCAGACCAGGATGGCGAGCAGCGGAAGGTAGAAGCCGCTGAAGAGGGTCGCGTACCAGTCGGGGAAGGCGGCGAACGTCGCACCGCCGGCGGACAGCAGCCAGACCTCGTTGCCGTCCCAGACCGGGCCGATCGTGTTGATCAGCACCCGGCGTTCCTTGCGGTCCTTGGCGAGGACCTTGGTCAGGACGCCGATGCCGAAGTCGAAGCCTTCGAGGAAGAAGTAGCCGATCCACAGGACGGCGATCAGCAGGAACCAGAAGTCGTGAAGATGCATGGTCGTTCTCTCCCTTCCCGTGTCAGTAGGCGAATGTCATCGGCTTGTCGGCGTCCTCGGCCCCGGCGCCGTCCTCGGCGCCGTCACCGCCGCCGCTGCCGCCGGACGGGGGCCGCAGCCTCGGGTCCTTGGCGGGCGGCCGCTCGTCGAAGTCCGGTCCGGCCTTGACGTACTTGATGAGCAGCCTGGCCTCGACGATCGCGAGGATTCCGTAGAGCAGCGTGAAGACGACCATGGAGGTGATGACCTCGCCGGTGCCCACGCCGGGCGACACCGCGTCCTTGGTCTTCATCAGCCCGTAGACGACCCAGGGCTGGCGGCCCATCTCCGTGAAGATCCAGCCAAATGAGATGCCGACGATCGGGAAAAGCATGGTGAGCATGCCGATCCGCCAGGACCACTTGGTGAAGAAGGTGCTCATCTCGATCCGCTTGGTGAGCATCAGCCGTGGCACCTCTTCGTCCCCCGTTCGGAATTCGGGGGCCAGCCAGCGCTTCTTGCGGGTCGTCCACAGTCCGATCAGGCCCGCGACGAACGAGGTCATGCCGACGCCGATCATCAGCCGGAAGCCCCAGAACGCCACGAAGATGTTGGGGATGTAGTCGTCCGGCTCGCCGCCGTACTTCTCCGCCTCGGCCTTGGCGGTGTCGTGGATGCCGGGGACCGAGTCGGTGAAGTTGTCGTGGGCGAGGAACGACAGCACCCCGGGGATCGACAGCTCGACGGTGTTGTGGCCCTTGTTGACGTTGCCGACCGCGAAGACGGAGAACGGGGCGGGCTCCTTGGTCTCCCACAGCGCCTCGGCCGCCGCCATCTTCATCGGCTGCTGCTGGAACATGACCTTGCCGAGGGTGTCGCCGCTGATGGCGGTGCCAAGCCCGGCGATGACCGTGACGATCAGGCCGACCCGCAGTGAGCTGCGCATCGCGCCGATCTTCTTGCGCTCCTTGTCCCCCGGCGCCTGCCCGGCCGCCTGCCGCCGCTTGGCCTTCCACAGGTGGTACGAGGCGACGCCGATGACGAACGCGCCGCCCGCGAGGAAGGCCGCGGTGATGGTGTGGAAGAACTGCGTCAGCGTCGTGTTCTGGGTCAGAACGCGCCAGATATCGGTGAGCTGCGCCTTGCCCGTCGACTTGTCGATCGTGTAGCCGGTCGGGTGCTGCATCCAGGAGTTGGCGGCGAGGATGAAGTACGCCGAGAGGACCGTGCCGACCGCGACGATCCAGATGCAGGCGCAGTGGATCTTCTTCGGCAGCTTGTCCCAGCCGAAGATCCACAGCCCGATGAAGGTCGACTCGAAGAAGAAGGCGATCAGCGCCTCCATCGCGAGCGGCGCGCCGAAGACGTCACCGACGAAGCGCGAGTAGTCGGACCAGTTCATGCCGAACTGGAACTCCTGGACGATGCCGGTCACGACGCCCATCGCGATGTTGATGAGGAAGAGCTTTCCCCAGAACTTGGTCGCGTGGAAGTACTTCTCCTTGCCCGTACGGACCCAGGCCGTCTCCAGGCCGGCGGTGATCGCCGCGAGACTGATCGTGAGGGGCACGAAGAGGAAGTGGTAGACGGTGGTGATGCCGAACTGCCATCGCGCCAGGGTCTCCGGCGCCAAAGCCAGGTTCACGTCGGGCTCTCCTTCACCTTTCGTACCGCTCTCGTTCAGCCGCAGTGTGCCCTTTTTGTCTGATCGCAAGTGGGACGCAAGGCAGACATAACGGGACACGCTTGTGAACGCGTTCACATTCACAAGCAATTATGACGCACACACCCGCGCGGACGTCGGGCGGGGGGCCGAAAAGCGACGTCCCGCGCCGGAGAGTGGCGCGGGACGTCTGGAGGT